>JABWBV010000612.1 GCA_013359445.1 Anaerolineales bacterium
CAAGATACTGATAAATCTGCCCAAGGATAGGGCCTTCCTTCTTATATGTGGCATACAGCGTTTTAAATGCCCGTTCCCGCAAACTGGCATCCGCGGAAAACGCATAGGTCATGAGCGCATCCCGCGTAAGAGTCTGTTTTTCCCCCTCCACTTCAAATTCAAACTGAAAACGATTGGTAATCGTTTCGTATAGCGTGGTCAACGCATTCGGGCCGGTGACATTTTTGATATTCAGAATCTTTTCTTCCGCTTCGGTGAGGGTATAAGGTTTAAAATTCCGCATTTCCCGCAAAAAATACGCATATACTCCCGCTTCTTTCATTAACCTTTCGGCATTTTCATCATCTACATCCTTCCACCATAAGCTGAAAAATAAAATTCGGTTTTGCAATTGGGCAAAAATTTGCTGTACTTTGCCCATAAACGTTTGTGCATCCTGATTCTGGGTGTTTTCCGAAAACCATAGAGCCGCAAACCCATAAACCCGGTACCCCAATCGGTAAATATTTTCCATCTGAGTCACAAAATCCAGCAGAGCCGCCGGGGAAATCTCAGACGTCAACTCACCACGTCTCGCCTCAAAGGCGCTCACGGTAGCCTCCAGGGCCTCAAAACCGGCTTTCATTTCATCGCTATCCCGTCCGGGAAACAGATCATCCAACTGCCAACGGGTTTGTTCATAAGTTGTCATCATTCACTCCTGAAAAAGCACATTAGAGATTGAAGCGGATGTGGACAATATCCCCATCCTTCACGATATATTCTTTTCCTTCGACATGTAACTTCCCCTTCGCCCGGGCCTCTGCCATCCCCCCCAACGTAATCAAATCCTCATAAGAGACCACCTCCGCCCGAATGAACCCCTTCTGCAAGTCGGAGTGAATCGCCCCAGCCGCTTCGGGCGCGGTGGCCCCAATCGGCACCGTCCACGCGCGCACTTCATCTTCTCCCACCGTGAAAAACGACTGCACCCCCAAAATCTGATAGGCCATGTGAATCATTCGCGACAGGCTGGATTCTTCCAGGCCGTATTCTGCCATAAACATTTCGGCTTCGTCGGCGGGGAGTTGCGCGATTTCCATTTCCAGTTTGCCACGCAGAGGGAGGGTTTCCACGCCCGCGCCCGGATCAAGACTCACTTCGGCTTGATCTTCCGCGAGGTTGGGGACGAGCAGGATTGGTTTTAGGCTTAGGAAGCCGAACCCTGCCAGGATTTTTTCCTCTTCGGCGTTTAGGGTCAAATACCGTAGGGGCTGGTTTTCTGAAAGTTGGGCATGAAGTTTGTCGAATAAGTCTTTTTCCCGCTGAACAAGCCCTTTGTCGCGCCCGGCCCCCTTTTTCTTTTCTTCCTCCAGCCGCTCCAGTTTCCGTTCGACCGCGATTAAATCGTTGAGCAGGAATTCCTCAGCCATCGTTTCGGTATCGCGTTGGGGGTTCACGGACCCCGCGGGGTGCGGGATGTTGTCATCGGGAAACGCCCGGACGACGAGAATAAACCCGTCCATTTGGGTTAGTTGGTTGAGCAATTGCCCGGAGATGCCGCTTTGCCCGGTCGAGCCATCCAGCCCGGCAATGTCGGCAAATGTCACTTTGGTGTAGGTGGTCTTTTTGGGGCGGAACATCGCCGATAGGCGGTCCACGCGCGGGTCGGGGACATCCACCACAGAGGTGTGAACTTCAAACCGCCCGCCCCCCATGCTGATCGGTTGGTTGCCCCGCGTGAGGGCGTTAAAAATGGTCGTTTTTCCAGATTGGGGTAAGCCAATGATTCCCAGGCGCATATATCATCCTAATTTATAAATAGTAACGACTTTGGTCGTTCAAGCGGGCTTGATCATACGCTACCCCCATAGGCGCGTCAAGGAATCCGTTTCGTTCGTTTATGGGGCAGATTTCAGCGTGGGTTTATATTTAACATTTTATGAAATCTTGACCCATCGCCTTTCTCTCGTTATACTTGCTTGCGCTTGCCGAAGTGGCGGAATTGGCAGACGCGCACGACTCAAAATCGTGTACCCGGAAGGGTGTGTGGGTTCGATTCCCACCTTCGGCACACAAAACCCTCCTCATCCATGAGGAGGGTTTTTGTTTTAAGGTGTTCCCGGACAGAACGGGTTGTCCCTTCGAAATTTCGCCTATTTCCCGGCAAAAACGGACGAGGCGTTTTTAGCCGTGCCTGGAAAAGCCTGCGGAGCCGCCCCAAAATTGGCGATTTCCCATAATCCAGGGACCTGAAAATGTGATAAAGTTAGTTGTCTTTGGCAACACAATGTTCATGTAGTTGCAAGCCTGCACCTCTGTCATCCTACTTCATACCTTTTCACTTTTGGAGGTTTATTTATGGCAACCATACCCGGTAGAACCGTTGGCGTTATCCTTGGCGGTGGCGTTGGGAAACGCCTTTATCCTCTTACTCGTGACCGCTCCAAACCCGCCGTGCCTTTTGGGGGCAAATATCGTTTGATTGATATTCCAATCAGCAATTGTATTAATTCCGGCATCTCGCGTATTGCAGTTCTTACCCAATTCAACTCTGTTTCTTTACATCGGCATATCACCCGCACCTATAATTTTGATGCGTTTCACAGTGGGTGGGTTCAAATTTGGGCGGCAGAACAAACCCCCGAAAACACAGCCTGGTATCAGGGCACAGCCGATGCCGTGCGGAAACAAATGCTCGAAATCCGCTCCACCCGCGCCGAATACATTGTTATTCTGGCGGGCGATCACCTCTATCGCATGGACTACTCAGAAATGGCGCGGTTTCACTATGAACACGAATCTCAGATCACCGTCGCGGTGCAACCCGTGCGAAAAGAGGATGCCTCCCGGTTTGGGATTCTCAAACGCGACGAGGATTGCCGGATTTCCAATTTTATCGAAAAACCCAAAGACCCCGACATTCTTAAAGAATTTGTCAGCCGGCCGGATAAAAAACGCCCCTTCCTGGGTTCGATGGGCATTTACATGTTTAACACCGAAGTCTTGCTCGATCTCCTCGAAAACACCACCGATGACGATTTCGGCGGGGAAGTGATCCCAGGCGCGATTGGGAGCCATCGAATCTTTGGCTTTGACTTCGATGGCTATTGGGAAGACATCGGAACCATCCGTTCTTTCTACGACACCAACCTTAGCCTGGCCAAACCGAACCCCCCCTTCCAGATCAACGACCCTGATAACCCGATCTACACCCGGGCGCGTTTTCTTCCCGGCTCTACGATTGACGGGGCAAAAATGAAACACGTTCTCCTTGCCGATGGGTGTCGTATTGCCAAAGCAAAAATCCGTAACTCCGTCATTGGTTTGCGGAGTCAGATTGCGAGCGGCGTAGAAATTCACGACTCCGTCATCATGGGGGCCGATTACTATACCGCCCCCAAACCTGATGCCCATCCTGAAATGCCTTTGGGTATTGACCGGGATTGCTATATTGAAGGTGCGATCTTAGACAAAAACGTCCGCATTGGCCCAGGTGTCACCATTCGAGCTTTCCCGCTTGGGACAGAACTCGACAATGAAAATTGGGTTGTGCGTGATGGGATTGTTGTCATCCCTAAAAATACGGTCCTCCCGGCAGGGACTTACATTGGCCCTTCAGACTAACTGAATTTGTAATTACTCAAGTTAGTAGTCTGTCAAACCTGAAATTTTAGTTTGTAGTGACGACTTTGGTCGTGATTTTGAGCGGTTGAAACCGCCTCTACGAACCTAAAAATGATTTTTGACAGCCTACAAGAGAGGAAACTCATCCCTTTTTTTCGGGCTAATCTTTGTCCTGGTTGAGTAGTTACTGAATCCTCATCAAATTTCCTCTCATCCGGTGGCGGTGTCATTCACCTTCCACCGGATGTTGTTTTAAAAGGGCATACTTGTTTTTTTGAGGCTACTCCACGTATCAGCAATTACCCTTAATCTCTTTATAACAACTTATTAACTCACCTGTTAAACCCCTGATTTTTTCCCGGCTGTACAATAGTCGAGCGAAATTTATCTAAGGAGTAATTTTCTACCGTACATCTAAAAGCTAAAAGTTGACCAGTCATAGGGTAGACTGTGGTTTGCCAAAACCAACAACAGGAGAACCCCATGACTGATCGAA
>JABWBV010000613.1 GCA_013359445.1 Anaerolineales bacterium
AAATACCTCGCAACATAGGCCAAGAGAGAAAACTCCCCGAAAACAAGCGTAAAAGGGAGATGGACATCCCCCCTTCACCCTGGTTTTCGGGCCAATCTCGACCCTGACAGCGTACCCCCCTCACCGAGTAAGGCTATGAGCACAGAAGTAAAAACCACCGCGATCTCAATCACACTTACGGAACAAATCACAGGGTTTAGCCAATTAACCCACAAAATCAACGCAACCCTGGCCGACAGCCGCGTTCCGCTCCCCACCGGCGTAGCCCAAAACCTCACCTACCTGGCCCACTCCCTCGAACGCATCAGCAAAAAAATCCACGAACACGAAGAAGAACGCCAGGATTTACTCGCCCTCGCCGACATCAGCCAGGTCGTCAACTCCTCCCTTGACCTGAACACCGTGCTCCAAATCGTCATGGACACCATCATCCGCCTCACTGGCGCCGAGCGCGGGTTCCTCATGCTTCGTGGCGAAACAGGCGAATTAGAAATGCGCATCGCCCGCAACTGGGAACAAGCCTCCCTCAACCCCTCCGAATTTGCCATTAGCCGCACCGTCATCAACCGCGTCGTCGCCGAAGGCAAACCCGTCCTCACCACCAACGCCCAAGAAGATGACCGCTTCGTTGGGCAAGCCAGCATCATCGCCTTCAGCCTGCGCTCCATCTTGTGCGTTCCCCTGATGATGAAAGATGTCCTCACGGGCGTCATCTACACCGACAATCGCATCAAAACCGGCCTGTTTTCCGAAAAAGAACGCAACCTGCTCAACGCTTTCGCCAACCAGGCCGCCATCGCCATCGAAAACGCCCGCCTGTTCGAATCCGTCCGCCGCACCCTCGCCGAAGTGACCGAACTCAAAAACCTGATGGACAACGTCTTCGCCTCCATCGTCAGCGGCGTCATCACCGCCGATGTAGAAGACAAAATCACCCTCTGCAACCTCGCCGCCTCCCACATTTTGGGGCACGATATCGTCGGGTTAATTGGCAAACCGCTCAATGACCTGCTCCCCCCTATCGCGGGGGACCTCTCCACCCACATCGCCAGCGCCCGGTCCAACGGCCTGCACGTCGTCGGGCAAGAATACCGTGTCGCAATGCCCAACCGCGGCGACCTCGACCTCAGCCTCAACATCTCCCCCCTCAAAGACGCCACCGACTCCACCCAAGGGGTTGCCATCGTGCTGGATGACCTGACCGAGAAAAAACGCCTGGAAGCCCAACGCCGATTGTTCGAGCGCATGGTCTCCCCCGCCATCATCAAAGTGCTGGACCCGAACCAACTCCAACTGGGCGGCAAACGCGGCGAGATCACCACCATTTTCGCCGACGTGCGCGGGTTCACCAGTTACAGCGAACGTCTGGCCCCTGAAGTGCTCCTCTCCGTGCTGAACCAATACCTCGCCGCCGCCGCCGACGCCGTCCTCGCCAACGATGGCACGATTGACAAATTTATGGGGGACGCGATCATGGCCTGGTTCAACGCCCCTCTCCCCCAGGCCGACCACACCCTCCGCGCGGTGAAGTCCGCGCTGGCCATCCGCGACGCCCTCGCGCGGCTCCACGCCGAACTCCCCCCGGAATCCCACCTGTCGTTCGGGGTTGGCATCCACTTTGGGGAAGCAGTGTTGGGACTAGTCGGGACGGAAAAACGCCTGGAGTACACGGCGATTGGGGACAGCGTGAACACCGCGAAACGGATTCAGGAAAACTCCGCCGCCGGGCAAATACTCATGAGCGCCCCCGCGTATGCGTTCGTAAAGGATCAGGTCATCGTCCGCCCGGTCGAACCCATTCACGCGAAGGGGAAACGGGAGCCGGTCCCGGTGTTTGAAGTGATGGGGCTTCTGTAAGGTTCTCAAAAAAAAGAGCCGGTTGATAACTCAACCGGCTCTTTTTTTTGAGTCAGGTCAGCCCTTAAGCATGTCCGCCAGGGCTTGTTGCACCTGTTCCCGGCTTTTGTACACGATCCCGTGCAGACCCACCTGTCGGGCGGCGAGGATGTTCGGTTCCAGATCGTCGATGAATACGGCTTCTTCGGGCTTAATGCCCAACGTTTGCAGGGTGAGGGTGTAAATTTGCGGGTCAGGTTTGGCGCACCCCACCTCAGCAGAGACGATGATCTCGTCGAAGGCGTCGGCGATGTGCCATTTGTGATGGATGACATCCCGCAGATCGTCCCAGGCGTTGGAGAGGATGGCGGTCTGGTATCTCCCGCGCAGGGCACGGGCATGGTCGACAAGGGCGGCGTCAATCTGATTTCCGGCGAAGAATTCCTGTTCGAGGGCGAGGGTTTCTGCGGGGGAAAGGCGGAACGACGCGCCAATCGCTTCCCAGATTTGACGGGTGGTGATTTCCCCAATCGTGGCGCGGGAGCCGAGCGGGTGGTTGAAGACGGCGGTGTTCAGGGCGTCGTAGGTGATCCCTAATTTTTGGGCGGCGCGCTCGCGCGGGGTACGGTCCACCTCGTGAAGGAGGACGCCGCCCACGTCGAAGATGATGGTTTTGATCGTCAAGGGGTTAATACGGTCTTTCGCGGGCCGGATCGGTTTCGGCATGGAGAATTTGGTAGCTATCGAATCGGCTTGGGGCAAGCGTGCCCGCTTCAACTGCCGCTTGTAGGGCACAGCCGGGTTCGTGGTGATGGGTACAGTTGGCGAATTTGCATTGCCCCAAATAAGGGCGGAACTCAACGAAGTAGTAGTCCACTTCTTCGGGGGTCAAATCCCATAGGCCAAAGGAGCGAATACCGGGGGTGTCGGCGATAAAGCCGCCCATTGCGAGGGGGTGGAGGGTGGTCATGCGGGTGGTGTGTTTGCCTTCGCCGCCGTAGGTTTCGTTGACCGCTTGCACGCGGAGGTTCAGACCGGGTTGGATGGCGTTCAACAGGGAGGATTTGCCCACACCGGATAGCCCCACGATGGCGTTGGAACGGCCCCGGACGGCCTCGCGCACGGGTTCGATGCCCAGTCCTTTTTCTGCGCTCGTACTGAGGACGCGATAGCCCAGTTTTTCTTCGTACAACGCTCGAATGTTTTCCAACTCGCCGGGTGCGGCCTGATCCATTTTGTTGATGATGATCAACGGTTCGAGTTCGTAGTATCCGGCGAAGACGAGGTACCGGTCTACCAATTCCGGCCAGAACGCGGGGCCACCCACGCTGGAGACGATGATAATTTGTTCGACGTTGGCGACGATTACGTCTTCGAGGTGGGTGCGGATGGGGTCGGGGCGGGAGAGGGTGGTTTTGCGGGGGGTGAGGGCGACAATGGAACCGGTGCCTTCTTCGAGCAGTTCGACGTGGACGCGGTCGCCGGGGGAGACGACGGTGGTGGTGTTTTGGATGCCATGTTTGAGAATGCCGCGGACGCGCGCGTCGATCACTTCGCCGGTGTCATCGAGGCGGATGTAATGATGCCCGCTGAGCATACTGAGGACGGTGCCGAGGGGGTAAGCGGCCCAGTCGGCGGGGTTGTAGATAGGGGTGAGTTCGTCTTCGTTGACGCGTTCGCGCCAGCGGTCGGCGCGGCCGCGCATGTGTTCGTGATCGGTGACCTGCCGCACGTCGATGCGGTCTTCGTCGAATTTATCACGATGGGAGAGGTTGCCATATTTTTTCTGTTTGCCGCGTTTGATTTTTGCCATAAGAGTTATTTTAGAGGTGGGAATAGGGAAAAGCCTTATTCCGTGTTGCTTATTACGTAATTATTGGAATGAAAAAAGCCGCCTGTTCCAGAGCGGCTTTTTGAGAGTGCGTTTGCAAACAGACGCGCGTAATCAGGTAGAGGAGCCGCTCCAGAGGCAAAGTACTTTGGGGAAATTTGAGGGTTGTTCAAGCATGTCTGCCTCCTGGGGATGAGATGTCAGGTTTTGGGGAACCTGCACAAGGGAGGATACTCGGAAAGGGGAGGGATGTCAACGAGGATGGCGTATTTTGTATTGCGTATTCTGTAGCCTTTGCGGAATACGCAATACGCCAGAGAGGAATGTTTAATCTAAGCGTTTGCGTGTTTTGAGGCGCCACACGCCTGCGAAGACAAACGCGCCGAGGGCAAGGGTTCCGGGGCATCCGGTGCGCCCGGCGGGTTCG
>JABWBV010000614.1 GCA_013359445.1 Anaerolineales bacterium
GGATGGCGTTCACATTCAGGTAGATGGGCAGAGAGGGGAGGTGCGCCTAGTTTGATTCTGCTCAACAGAAGGGAACATCTGGCAATAATAGCGTGGCGGGGTTTGTGTCACTTTAGACATTTTGTATCTTTGACCTGTGCCGCGTTTCGCATTAACGTGTGGGCAAATCCCGTGAGATTTCTCATATTAAAATGAAGGAGTGATTATGAAAATTCATTCGGTATCGTTTTTATTAATCTTTTCAATTTTGCTTGGCTGGCTCATTCCTGCTGGTGTACAGGCCGAGAAACTCACCCCCGATTTCGGACCTGGGACAAAGACGGGGCTAGAACCGCCCCTCTTTGTGGCTGAACAGCTTCTCGCCCCCCCTGACCCTCCCGTTGGATGTAGCAGCGATACATACCCCTTGGGTAGCTCTGGTGGGCTGCCCATCCCAGATCAAGGTGTCATCACGGCCACCATGCCGGTAGCCGCGACCGGCTATCTCTGGCATGTCAGCCTCCATACCACCATCACCCATACCTTTCCGGCCGACCTCGACATCTACCTGATCTCGCCCGCCGGGACGGAAGTAACGCTGTCCACCGACAACGGCGGCGGATATGACAACGTGTTCGCCGGAACAACCTGGACCGACCAATGGGTGGGGGCCTCGGTCAGCGATTATGCTTACGCCAACAATGTAACGGTCCCCACGATGTCGCCAGAAGAAGCCCTCAGTGCCTTCAAAGGTGAAGACCCCCAGGGCACCTGGAAACTGGTCATCCACGATGATGCATCGAATGATACCGGCACCCTGGGGTTTTGGACGTTGACTCTCGAAGTCTTGAGCGTCACGCCCCAGTCGGATTTGAACGACGATTGGAGCTTTCCCCATGCCGCCATTCCCGATAACGGGACCTATACCGACCAGATCGATTTTCCATCGTTCACGATTCATGACCTCAATCTTGAAACCCAGATTACTCACCCCGCCAATAATGAATTGGACATTTACCTGGTGTCCCCCAGCGGGATCACGGTGACCGTAAGTACGGATAACGGCGGCGCCTTTGCCGACGGATTCTCCGACACGGTATGGGATGACGCGGCCGGGGCGACCAACCCACCCGGCCCGGTGACGGATAACGCGTTTACCAACAATCTCGCCGAAGCCCCCCTGGTCATTGAAAACGCCCTGGCCGCCTTCGATGGCATGGATAGCGGCGGCACCTGGACGCTGGTGGTCAAAGACGACACCCCTGGCAATACCGGCACGCTGGAAGCCTGGCGACTCAAGGTGGATCAGCAGACCTGCTTGATGGATTTAGAGGCCGGAATAAGTACATACAGTTACTTCCCGACCGAGCTAGGTGAACCAGTGGAGTTCGACATTTACGCGGCGAACTTTGGGGCGATTACGGCCACAAATGTCCTCTTCACGGACACTTTGCCGGCCGGGGCTACGTTCCTGAGCTGGACCACGCCCGCCGGGTGGGCCTGCACCGCCCCCCCCATTGGCGGCACGGGCGTGGTGACCTGTAGCGCGGCCTCCCTGGTCCCAGGCACTATCTCCACTTTCCACCTGCAACTCGCCCCGCCGAGCGTACCACAATGGCTACTGAACCAGGCGGCTGTGTCTGCCAGCGGCCCTGAATACACGACAGTGAATAATTTCGATTCTGCTTACAATTACACCGGCCTGCTCTCGGCCAACGGCAACCCATGGGAGATCAACGATGACCTGGGGAGGCCTGAACTGGGGGTGGACACTGGCGGGGTGGCCTTTGGCGGGCAAAATGCCTTCTATACGGGGTATGGGATGCTGCGCCTGCGGGTGCTGGACGCGGCCAATGCCATCCTGACCAGCGACGAGGCACTCTCCGGCTTTGGCCTGACGTTCGACGGCAGCCGGGGCTGGACGACCACCACCCCTCCAACGTTCAGTGAGATTGCCGTCAGTCGGGCGGTGGAGGCCCCCGCTGCGGCAGATTACGTCCGTTATCTGGATACCTTCACCAATACGGGCAGTGAGGTGCGCCAGGTGCAGGTGGCCTGGGGCGGCTATTTAGGCTCGCTTTGGGAAACGACCCTGGCCGCAACTTCCTCCGGCGATCTGGTGCTGGATATGGATGACACGTGGGCGGTGACGATTGAGAACGCCTCCTTCAACCCCGCTGGCCCAACCGCGAACCCGCCGGTGGGCGTTCTCCTGCGCGGGGCGGGCGACCCCACCTACGTCCGGCCCGGCAATTACGCCAACAATCCTTTCCAAACCCCCTGGCCAGGAAATGGTGACTATCGTCCGAGCCACGTGTTTGCCTTTACGCTACAGCCGGGCGAAACGGCGCACCTGGTCTATTTCCTCTATCGCGGCCTGGCGGAAGAACGTCCCGGCCCGGAAGGCTGTTCGGTGGACTGCGTTACCCCACCTGCCGGGTCGGAGATTGCCCTGGCGCAAACCGTCCTGACCGCCCTCGCCGCCGTGCCGGACGTGTGCGATCTGCCCCAAAGCGTTTTGGCGAACCTCCTCAACTGGCCGGGGGTGGCGGACTCCTGCCCGGATTATCCGATATATCTGCCGGTGATAGTACGGTAAAGTTGAAGCCGAGTCAGACATTTTGGGGTGCCATATCCGCAACAAATATTCATTGGTCTTGGATGAGCGGACCACTCACCCAAGACCAATGAATACCTATGGCTCTCCCGTTTTTGGCGGGAAAAGGGCCGAATTTTTGAAGGTGTGTGGGGGGGCACACCTTCAAAAATTCGAGTTCTCATCCCGTTAATCCCGTAGCGCCAAATCTATTTTCAAAGGAGTAAAACATGGAAAACGGACCTTCAATTCTTCAAATCCTCGGGCTGGTCTTACTTGCTGGCGTAGTTTTGTATTTCACCGTCTATAAGGAATTGCGCGGGCGAGGGATGCTGCCCGGGCAGAAGAAATTGCTTCAGACAGGGGTCGCGGCGCGGGCTAAAGTGCTTCAGGCGCAACCGACCGGAAGTTATTTTGGAACCCAGGGCAATACCCACCAACTTCAGGAAATTGCGCTTGTGTTGGAAATTCAGCCGCCCAATAGCCCGGCTTATTCTGTAAAAACGACGCGCGCCGTCCCCACCTCAGGTTTTTCAAACCCGTTTGGGGTTGGACGTGAGTTGGAGGTCAAGGTGGATGCTTCCAACCCCAACAAGATTGCGATTGTGGGTTTGGATGGGTGATCGTGATGCATAAACGCGTTTCACTGTTGATTTTACTTTTGTTTATAGGGCTGGCCTCCGCCTGTGCCTTTCGCACGGGGTATCAAAAAAGAGGGGTTTCTTATGTGTACATCACGTTGGACGAAGGGCAGGGATACGTGGAGCATCCAATCATGAATATGGACGCCCCATCCTTTGAGATTTTGAACCGGGGATATGCCAAAGATGTTCTGCATGTGTATTATCACGAAATGACCGTAGAGGGTGCGGACCCCGGCAGTTTTGTAGCCCTGTCGGAATTGCACGGCAAGGATCAGGCGCAGGTGTATTATGCTGGGCAGGCCATTCCTGGGGCAGATCCGGCCTCGTTTACGCTCATCGATCTGCAGTGGGGCAAAGATGCACAGGATGTCTATTTCCAAAATCGACCCCTCGAAGCCTGCGATCCGGCCACCTTCGTTTTCCTGGCAGAGGATTGGCAGCGCGATGATCAATGCGCTTATCGCCAGGGGAAAAAATTGCCTGATGCCGATGGAGCTTCCTTTGTGGTCTTGAATTACTGGTTTGGCAAAGATAATCACCATGCCTACTCCCATCTTGGCACTATCATTGATGGGGCAGATGTAACTACCTTCAAGCTCAGGCAGGGAATATGTGTCGTTTGCGCCGAGGACAAGAATCGGTGTTATCGCTATGAAGAGCCGGTGGCTTGTGAATCTTTGAAGTAACAACATTAGAAAAGAAAACATGATGAAACCTCTATTACGCTCCTTGTTCATGATTGCCATGTTGCTGCTCACTGCCCGCGCGGCGCAGCATGGATTATCCGCCCCGTCAACTAGTGGACAAGCGTTTCTCCAATTCCCTGCGGCGATGCCCTCCTACACCGTCACCGACCTGGGCACG
>JABWBV010000615.1 GCA_013359445.1 Anaerolineales bacterium
GGGAGTGGGAGTGGGAGTGGGAGTGGGAGTGGGAGTGGGAGTGGGAGTGGGAGTGGGAGTGGGAGTGGGAGTGGGAGTGGGAGTGGGAGTGGGAGAAATTATACGATATGTTGATTTTTAAATCAAGATTGACAATATGTTGATAGATAAATAGATTCCAATCAACATATATCTAATAACTCAGCCTCCCAAAAGCTGAAAACCAAACACGAGTACTCACCAAGAGTAGGAATTTCTGAAACAAGGATACAAGGGAGGATGTACATCCCCTCCTTGCATTCTTGTTTCGAGCTTTCCCCTTTAGGCTTGAGTAATTACAAACATGATAAACAAGGAGTTTACACATGACACATAATGGCTTTATCCCCGGTCTGGAAGGGGTGGTTGCCGCATAGACGCGGTTGAGTAGTGTGGACGGGCAACGCGGGGAGTTGATCATTGGCGGGTTTGCGCTGGAAGAACTGGCCGGGAAAGCAACCTTTGAGGAAACCGTATTCCTGCTCTGGTACGGAAAAACGCCTAACGCTGGAGAACTCGCAGACTTCCGCGCCCGGCTGGCCGCACACCGTGCCCTCCCCTCTGCCACTCTCGGTCTTTTGCAGGCCGCCGCGCCCCATCAGGCCGAGCCAATGGACGTCCTCCGCATGGCCGCCGGAACCTTAAGCCTGGAGACGCCCCCCGACCCGGACGAACAAGCCCTGGCCCTCCTGGCTCGCCTCCCCGCCGCGGTGGCCGCTTACTGGCGCTTATGCCAGGGACAGGACCCTCTCGCCTCCCGCGCCGACCTGGGCCACGCGGCCAACTATCTTTATCTGCTCACCGGCGAAATCCCCAGCCCGGCACGGGTGCGCGGACTGGAAACCTACCTGAACACCGTCGTCGATCACGGGCTGAATGCCTCCACTTTTACCGCGCGGGTCATTATTTCCACTGGCTCAGATTTGGTCTCGGCCATTACGGGGGCGATTGGGGCGCTGAAAGGACCGTTGCACGGGGGCGCGCCGGGGCCAGCGTTGGATATGGTGTTTGAGATTGGCACCCCGGATCGGGCAGAGGCGATCCTGCGCGAAAAGATTACGCGGGGCGAGCGGCTGATGGGGTTCGGGCATCGGGTGTATAAGGTATACGATCCACGCGCGGCAGTGTTATCCCTCGCCGCGCGCGAAATGTATGAGGCCGATGGGGACATGGCCCTGTACGAGCTGGCGCGGTTCGTTGAAAAAACAGCGTTGCGCGTGTTGGAAGAACTGAAACCCGGGCGCAATCTGCAAACGAACGTGGAGTTTTACACTGCCCTGCTCCTGCACGGGTTGGATTTTCCGGTCGGGTTGTTTACCCCCACGTTTGCCGTGTCCCGCGCGGCGGGATGGATCGCCCACTGTTTTGAGCAACGCGCGGCCGGGCGCATCATTCGCCCGCAATCAGAATACGTCGGGGAAAAAGGGAAGATGTGGGCTTAAAGAACGCCATTCGTGCAAAATGAGAATTACTGCCTCAGCCCTCGTTTACGACGTGAACGAGGGCTGATGATTCCTGGGGGATGCGAGTATAATGCCGTAAGAATTTCCCTTGTTTTTTTTCGTCTATTTATGTACACCACCGTTGACCTCCTGAGCAGTTATCTCCCCCATGACCGGCGCAGGGCACTGGCGCGGGAGGAATCCCTCCCCGACCGGGTTCAGGGGGCGGCGTTGTTCGCCGATATTTCCGGGTTTACCCCGCTTACGGAACGGTTAACGGAACTGCTCGGCCCCCGGCGCGGCGTGGAAGCCTTGTCCCATCACTTAAATGCTGTGTACGACGCCCTCCTGATGGAAGTGGAACGGTTTGGGGGCAGTGCGGTAAGTTTTGCAGGGGACGCGGTCATTTGTTGGTTTCCCGGCGAAACCGGAGCACACAATGCGGTCGCGTGTGCTTTTGCCATGCACCGGGCGATGAAGGCTTTTGCGACGATTGTTTTGGGCGACGGGCACACCATGGAGGTCGCGGTAAAGACCTCGGTCGCCAGCGGCAAAGCGCGCCGGTTTGTGGTGGGTGATCCGCAAATTCAACTTCACGATATTTTGGCCGGGCAAATTGTTGATCGCATGGCGGGGGGGGAAAAGTTAGCTTTCAAAGGAGATGTGGTGGTGGACGCGGCGACCGCGGAAAGGGTGGCAGGGGAAACCCAAATTCTCGAATGGCGCCACGATCCGGAAACACATCACCCTTACGCGGTGTTAAAGCCCCCGCTCAAGCCCCTCCCCCCGGAAGGGTTGCCCATCCCCTACCCTCCAGACGCTCCCATCCCGGACGCCGAAACCTTGCGGGCCTGGCTTCTCCCGGGCATTTTTGCCCGTTTACAAGCCGGGCAAGGCGAATTTTTGACCGAGTTACGCCCCGGCGTGCCGGTGTTTGTGCAGTTTTTGGGGATTGATTTTGAGCGCGACGAAGCGGGTTCCCAGTTGGATCAGTTTATCCGCCGGGTGCAGGAAATCGCCGCCCGATACGATGGCACCCTGATTGATCTGACGGTGGGGGACAAAGGCAGTTATCTTCACGCCAGTTTTGGCGCGATTACCATTCATGAGGACGATACACGCCGCGCGGCCCAGGCCGCGTTGGAATTTCAGCGAATTCCCGCCGAACTCCCCTTTATTACAGCTCTGCAAGTGGGTATCAGCCGGGGAACTCTGCGAACGGGCGCGTATGGGGGGCAAACGCGGCGGATGTACGGAGCGTTGGGGGATGATGTAAACCTTGCGGCCCGGTTGATGGAAGTGGCCCGCCCCGGTGAAATTCTCGTCAGCGGGTGGGTGCAGACCCTGTTGGGAGAGGGGTTTGAAATCGAACCGCGCCCGCCGGTGCCGGTCAAAGGCAAGGTTGAGCCAGTCCCCGTTTTCGTCGTCAAGGATGTGCGACGAGGGCGGGCCATCCGGCTCCAAGAACCGCACTACGCTTCCCCATTAGTGGGACGCCACGCCGAAATCCAGACCATGACCGACAAAATGGCCCTCGTTTTAGAGGGGAAGGGCCAAATCGTGGGCATCGAGGCCGAAGCGGGGATGGGCAAATCTCGGCTGGTTGCCCAAGTCATCCGCCTGGCGCGCCGCAAGGGGTTTGCCGGTTACGGCGGCACGTGCCAATCCAGCGGCGTCAACACCCCTTATCTGGTCTGGCGTCCCATCTGGGAAGCATTTTTTGAGGTGGACCCCGACCTGGACACGGACACGCTCATCGCACAGGTAGAAGAAAAGTTAAAGGCATGTGCCCCACACCGGTTGGAAGCCCTGCCGCTATTGGGCACATTGCTCGGTTTTCCGATCCCAGAAAACGCCTTCACCCAGGCGCTCGACCCACAATTCCGAAAGTCCGCCCTCGAAGCATTGCTGGTGGACTGTTTACGGGGCCAGGCACACGAGCGTGAAAATATTTTGCTCGTCCTCGAAGACCTGCATTGGATCGACGCCCTGTCCCGCGATTTGCTCGAAGAAATTGCCCGCGCGTGCGCCCATCTGTCCATTTTGATCGTGCTCGCCTACCGTCCGTTGGAGGCCAATTATCAACGTGCCCTCGATCTGGAAAAACACCCCGCATTTACCCGCCTCATCCTCGGCGAACTCACCCCCACCGAACTCGAACAATTAATCCGCGCCCGGCTGACCTACCTTTTCCCCACCGAAGGCACCCCACGCGGGGGGCCGGCCCTCGATCAACTGTTCACCCAAATCTCCGAGCGTGCCCAGGGTAACCCCTTTTACGCCGAAGAACTCCTCAACTACCTGCACGATCAGGATTTGGACCCCTACGCCCCCGGCATTTTAGACGAAATCGAACTTCCCAACAGCCTGCATCAGTTGATTCTCAGCCGCATCGATCAACTCACCGAGCGGGAAAAATCCACCCTCAAAGTCGCCAGTGTGATCGGGCGGCTGTTCCCCGTCGCCTGGCTCCATGGCTACTATCCCAGCCTGGGCACGTTAGCCCAAATAAAAGCAGACCTCGAAGAACTCCGCCACCCCGACCTCACCCCCCTCGACACGCCCGAACCCGAACTCGCCTACCTATTCAAACACATTGTCACGCAAGAAG
>JABWBV010000616.1 GCA_013359445.1 Anaerolineales bacterium
CTCACCCCCCTTTTTTCTTCTCAACCTAACCACCTCTCACCGAGGTTCTATGCAGGAGGGATTCATCGTCCCTCCTGCCCCATTTTTGCCGCCCCTGGTCTGCGCCTTTGCCCAAGCCGCAGACCAGGCGTGACAAATGCGTTTGTCCCCTGATCTTCCCTCTCTCATTCCCACAGGAGTTTTCTATGACCACCCCACCCTCTCTCTCCCCTCTCTTTGACGATGACGACCTCATCTTTCGCTACACCCGCGCCGAAGCGCTCGCCGATGGCGCGTTGGTGGACGTGACCCCCACGGCCCAGGAAGCCGGGTTCAAGTTTCCGGTCGCCATTACCGCCGCCCTGCATCATCGGCTGACCCCGAATGCCTACGAACAGGCCGTCGGCCAATCCTTCGAAGGTCGGCTTTGGGACGTGCTGTGGATGGCGTCCGTGCGCGCCCGCCGCCTTAACGGCTCCGAAGCGCAGTACACCGTCCTCATCGCCGACCAGGTTGAAGACCACAAGACGATGGCTCAGCATACGCTGAATCTGTACATGAACATCGGCCCCGGGGACGCAGGCGAACCCGTGATCACCATCGGGTTTCCCGCCGATTTCTAACCACAGGAGTTTTTTGATGAGTACCCCTCTGCAAATCTCCACCGGCCTACAAGGCCATGATCTGCTCTTTCAGCCTTCCTATTGGCTGATGGATGCAGAAGGGAACTTTGGCCGTGGGGCCACCCCGTAAGCGGCCCTTGAAAGCTATCTCGGGGTTGCGGCCCCGGAAATTCTGGCTTTCTTCACAGAAATGGGCTTGACCTTCACCGTATATCTCACCCTCCGGGAAGTGCCTTTGGCCCCTACTGAGGGTCAGGAAGCCTTCGCCTCTGCCCCCAACGATACCCCTCTTTAGCCTCCCTTCCTTATCTATGTCCCCCACAGGAGTTCTCTATGTTTGACCATTTCATTTGCGAAATCACCGAAGCCCACGCCTCCCCCAAGGAGTGTGCGGCCTGCGCGCGGGTGCGTCGTTTCCCTGAATGTCCCCTGGTTTTTCCGGTCGTGCAATCCATGACGGAAAACCACCGCCCGGATGACTTTGGCCCTACGGCCACCGACCTGATCGGGTGTCTCCGGCAGAAGCGGCTCAAAATTGAAACCCCTTATGCCGTCAAACCCTCCACCCAGTTTGCCTTGTTGCGGGGCACCTTGTTCCACAGTCTGCTCGAACTGAAGCATACGGAAGGTTTACTAACGGAAAAGCGGTTTTCAATCCCTATCGAAACGCCGCATGGGACGGCGGTCATCTCCGGCCAGGTGGACTTGTTCGATCCCCTTACGGGGACGCTTTACGATTTCAAGTCCACCAAACGCGTGCCGCAACTCCGCCGCGTGTATACCTGCCCAACCACTGGCGCGCTTCTCCACGAAGGCGGTTATCTCCGCAAGTTTGTGGATTGCGCGTGTGGCGCGCGCCATAATCCGCGCGACATTGAAGCCCTTTACAACCCTGAACCCTACGGAAACCACATCGCCCAGCTCTCGTTGTACCGCGTGATCCTCGAAGAGCAGGGGTACGAGGTCAAGAAGGGGATCGTCGTCTACCTGGATATGGAACAGTTCCTTCCTCTGGAAATTCCTTTCATGTCCACCGTAGACACCTGGCGTTTTGTTGAAGATCGGGTGGCCACCTGGCTCCAACCGGGTTTGCCGGCGGGCGTCATGGACGATCCTGACCAGGGCTGGATGTGTGGCTATTGTCCCGTGCGGACGGAGTGCGAACTGCGCTTTTCCGCCGACGCCTTGGCCAAAGCCCCTCGTGAAGATGAATTGCTTCAGGCGCTAGGCTATTAATTCATTTGTTTGGTTCAGGGGGTTGGCTTTCCGACCCCCTTCCTTTAATGCTCTCCCACAGGAGTTTTTCTCATGCAATTGACCATCCTGCGTTCCCAACTACTCTCTGGGCTTGAAAAGGTGGGACGGGCCGTTAACTCCCGTTCTACCTTGCCCGTCCTGGCGCACGTTTTTCTCGAAGCGTGCGATAACCGGCTCTCTTTCTTTGCCACTGACCTGGAAACGGGCATCGTCATGCCTGTCTCCGCCGAAGTCAAAACGCCCGGACGGACCACCGTTCCAGCAGGCCCTTTTACGGAATATGCCAAAACCCTGCCCACTCAGGCAGAACTGACGCTGACCTTGAAAGACGGCAAGCTGACGGTCAAGTCCGGCGCGTCAAAAGCTAGTTTTGCCACTGGCGACCCAGGCGACTACCCACCTCGGCCCACGCTGGCCGAGGCGGATCACACCTTCACCCTGCTACCCGGCGTGCTCAAAGACTTGCTCCGCCAGACGTTGCCCGTCACGGCTACCGACGAAGCCCGTGCCATTCTGACCGGGGTGCAGTTCGACGCCGCACCCGCGCAGTTGACGTTGCGGGCCGCCGATGGTTTTCGGGCGTGTGTGGCCCAGGCCGGTTATGAAAGCCTGCCCCTGGCCCCCTTCCAGGCCGTCGTGACCGCCCGCTCCTTGCGGGAAGTTCTCCGCCTGTTGGACGGGACTCACCCGGAGGCGGTGCAGATCATTGCCGACCAGCAAGCCCGCGTGGCGTTCCTGTTGGCCGAAGGTGTGATCGTCTTTGCCCAGACCCTCGCCGGGGAATATCCCGACGTGGATCAGGTCGTGCCCAAAACGGCCACGACCGAAGCTGTCCTGTCAGTGGAGGCGTTCATCCGCGCATGTAAACAGATGCGGGTGGCCGCCGACAAGCCCCGCGAAGCGTTGGGGCGTCTGGATCTGCAAAACAGTGGCGCGAACGCCGTCAAAGTGACCGCCGAAGGCGAGATTCTCACTGCCAGCGAAACCACCTTGACTGGTGATGTGACCGTGACCGGCCAAAGTATGCAAATCGCGCTGAACCTGGCTTTTGTGCTGGATATGTTGGAAGTGATCAAGACTTCCCACGTCCGGCTGAAAGCCAATGCCCCCAATACGCCGGTCGTGCTCACCCCCGAAGGCGTCCCCGGCCTGCTCTACGTCATCATGCCGATGGTCGGGCACTGATGTCTCCCTTTCCCCCCATGCCCCATTTTCAACCCCCCAATTTTCAAATCTCTCACAAGGAAAATCTCATGACTCACCCAACCTCTTCTCACAATCCTTTTTCCAACTTCGTCGTCTTCACCGTGGAGACCGAAGACATTACCACCCGCACCGGTAAAACGTCGGGCAAACCTTACTCCGAAGGCTGGGCGCATCACGTCCAGGTGGACGAAGCTGACCTGATCTTCAAAGTGTTGGCGTTCAACGGGGTCGAAATCCCCTCACAACAGACAGAAACCCTCCTCGGCACGCTCGGCTACGAAGAAAAAGAGGGCGAACGCACTCCCCTGATCTTCGTGGATAAAACCGAAAAGTTTGACCCCCAGCGTGGTCCCCGCGATTACGTCAAGTTGACCGTCCGGGTGTTTGAACAGCCCGAACTGAAGTACAGCCAAAACGGGCGCGCCTGGTGTGTGGTCAAAGCCTTTCTTTCAATGGGCAAGGACGCCCAGGGCAACTACAAACCGTCCTTCTGGTTACGTCTCAAGGCGTTTGCCAAAGAAACCGACGGGGGTGAGTTTGACGAAAGTCTGCCCCTGGCGTTGAACAACTTGGGCAAAGGGGATCTGGTCACGGTCGGTGGGAGTCTCATGGTTTCTTACTATGAGGATCGCGCCTACTATGAAGTGATCGCCCGCCAGCTCGAAGCCTTCGCCCCCGAAGTCGCCGAAGACGAAACTCCCTTCTAAGCTCACCGTTTTGCAAGACTCACCGTCTTGCGTCCTGAAACGAGAGAGGCTCACCGCCTCTCTCGTTTGCATTTAAGGGGGTGGTTTCAACGAAAAGATTGTCACGGTAGGGGGTAATTCCCAGGCATTCCCTTCGGATGGACGAAAGTGGGTTTTCTCAAAGGCACCGTTGGTTGTTTATAGATTACAAACTATATTTTGGGCCTTTGTAATCAAGTATAATATTGCATCCATGCTTCCCCCAGCCCTTCTCGCCCGAACCGTTACTTTGCTTCACAATTTACGGCTCTTCTCCGAT
>JABWBV010000617.1 GCA_013359445.1 Anaerolineales bacterium
ATCCCGATCTTGCCGATCCGCCCCATCATCACCACATCCGCCACGTTCGCAGGGAAACGCCAATCCACCTGACTGCGCTGGGGCACGTAGGCGATGCAGATATGCCCTTCCGGCCCGTGTCCGAACACCTTCACCTCCCCGCGCGAGACGGGCAAAACCCCGGCGACCACTTTGAAGAGGGTACTTTTCCCCGCCCCATTTGGCCCCACGACCGCGATCCGTTCCCCGACATTTAACTGAAAGGAAACGGCATCGAGCGCGGTCATGCCATCATAGCGCACCGTAACCTCGGACACGTCTAAAATTGCCGTGCCTTGTTCGTGGTGGACATTGCGGAAGTGGAGGGAAGATTGGAGGCGTTGGAACATGGGGTTAAGTGGGGGGTATTGTACTCCAAATGGGATGCTTGAAACGTGATTCGTGAAACGTGACTCGTGAGTTCCTGAGCTTCACGAGTCACGTTTTACGCTTTACGTTCTCCGTTTCTTACTTCAACGCGCCGACAATCGCCTCGACATTGAATTTCATAAAATCGAGGTACGACGCGGCGGGGCCATCGGCGGGGCTGAGGGAGTCGGTGTAGATGGGAACAAGTTGAATGCCCGTGTCTTGGGCGATTTGACTGGCGACGTTGGCGTTGACGGTGTTGCCAACGAAGATCGCTTTCACATCCAGATCGCGAATGTCATCCGCAAGCTCAGCGAGTTCCTGCGCGGAGGGTTCGGCGAGGGTGCTGAACCCCGGAATGGCCGCGCCGACCACTTCAAACCCGTACCGGGCGGCAAAGTAGCCGAGGGTGCCGTGTTCGGTCACGAGGCGGCGATTGGCTTCGGGAATTTGGGCGACCTGTTCTTTGATCCAGGTGTCGAGGGTTTGCAGTTCGGCGATGTAGACGTCGGCGTTGGCGCGGTAGGTGGCGGCGTTGGCGGAGTCCCGTGCGCTCAGGGCGTCGGCCATCTGATTCACCCAGACGATGACGTTGTTGGGGTCTTGCCAGACGTGCGGGTCAAATTCCCCGTGATCGTGGGCGTGTTCTTCGTCAACGTGCTCTTCGTCGGCATGTTCTTCGTCAGCATGTTCTTCGTCGGCATGTTCTTCGTCAGCATGTTCTTCGTCAGCATGCTCATCTGCCCCTTCGACAAAGGCGATGGTTTCGATGCCTTCGGAAACGGTCACAACTTTCGCTTCATCGCCAGCGTTTTCAATCAGCTTTTCTAAAAAGCCCTCAAACTCGATCCCGTTGACGAGCACTAAATCGGCATCGGCGACTTTACTCAGGTCAGCGGGTGCGGGTTCAAAGCTGTGGGGGTCTGCCCCGGCGGGCATCATCACCGATAACTCGATCAAATCCCCCCCCACTTTTGCCGCGACATCCCCAATCAGAGTGGTGGTGGCGACGACAATCAGTTTGCCGTTCGACGCGCCGGGGGTTTGCGCGCACGCCGAAAACAGCATGGAAAAAATGGTGAGGATCACCAGTGGGAAAAATAAACGTTTGGACATAGAGGCTCTCCTTTGATGATAATGAAAATCATTTTCAATAAGATACCTGCCCTGGCAGAAACTGTCAAGAGTACAGTATAATTTTGCCCGATGGCCACATCTTCTTTTCTTCAAAAAATCTTCTCCTGGCTTAAAAACGTGGGGCTTGGCATTTTGCTCGCCGTGGCGGGTGCGGGTGCAATTCTCGGCACGCAACGGTTCTTCCAAACCCTGGCAACCAACCCGCAAGCCATTTCAAATAGCGTTTCGACGTTCACGACCATTTTTCTGGGCATTTTTATCGAGGCCGCGCCGTTTTTACTGCTCGGCACGCTGGCATCGGGGGTGGTGGAGGTGTTTTTTAGCCGGGAAGATATGTTAAGGCTCGCCCCGCGCAACCCCATCGGCGGGGCGTTGTTTGGGAGTTTGTTGGGGTTTGGGTTCCCCGTGTGCGAGTGCGGCGTGGTGCCCCTCACACGGCGGCTGATCCGTAAGGGCGTGCCTCCCCACGTCGGGATTGCGTTTCTACTCGCGTCACCCGTGGCGAACCCGATTGTGATCGCGAGTACGCTGGCGGCGTTTGGCTTTGGGAAGGTGCTGTTGCTTCGGGTGGGCTTGAGTGTGCTGATCGCCGCGGTGGTGGGGTTAATTTTTGCGATGCAGAAGGACCCTGGGCGAATTCTGCGCCCGACGCTGGCCGCCTCGTTCGGGGATACGCCGCCCGCCCCGGTCGGGATTGGGGCTTCCTACGTGGGGCCGCCCCCGGTCAAACAACCGGTTTGGCCACGTATTCGGCAAGCGTTGGTCATCTCCGCCGAGGAGTTTTTTGAGATGGGCCGCTATCTCGTCGCCGGTGCGTTGATCGCCGCGCTGATGCAGACGGTGGTGCCCCAAAGCTGGCTGTTGGCGTTTACGCGTGGGCCGATTGTTCCGGTCATTGCCATGCTCGTGCTGGCGGTGGTGCTTTCGATCTGCTCAACGGTGGACGCGTTCGTGGCGCTGGCATTTGTGACATCGTTCAGCACCGGCTCGATTCTGGCGTTTTTGGTCTTCGGCCCGATGGTGGACATCAAAAGCACATTGTTGTTTTTGCGAGTGTTTGAACGCCGCACAGTGATTTATTTGATCGCCTTACCGTTGATGATGACGATCCTCGCGGCGGTGATTATTAATTTGTATTTTCCGTTGTAACTGTTCCGCTCCTAAGTTCCATTTTTACATACGTGAATTTATTCCGAAAACCGGGGGAGTCTTCTTCTTCGATCTCTTTTTCAAACACAAAGCCACACGCCGTGTAAAATTTTCCAGCGGCAAGATTGGCGCTCGCATATTCGGTGGAAAACGAGCGAACCTCGGGCCGCAGGTGGGTGCGCAGAACCTTGACCAACGCGTATCCAAGCCCCTGACCACGAAAAGCCTGCAAAACGTATAGTTTCCACATGATGACATGGTCAGGAGACAGGTACGCCGCCTCAGCCATGCCTACGATTTGACCTGCCTCTTCTGCCACAAACAGTAGCGCGTCATCGGCGTGGATGGCGGTTTCAAATTGCTCGGTTTGCCAGTAGGCGTCCAGCATGTGCTGAGGATAGGCGGGAGGAAATCCGGCAGATTCGGGGTAGGTATCCCACAGGGTCGCGCGGCCTATGGCTTGAATGCTGGGGATGTCCGCGAAGGTGGCGGAGCGAATGAAGGCGGACATCGGTTATTTCGTTTCTTTAAAAATCACATGCCGCCGTAAAACCGGATCATATTTCCGCACTTCCAGGCGTGAAGAATCGTTGCGGCGATTCTTTTCAGTGATATACACATATCCGCTTTCCGTACTGCGGAGTTTGATCAGCACACGAGCGCCTTTTTTCTTTGCCATGAGAACCTCCAATATACCTACTCAAAAATTAGCCTCAAAAAAAGGTGAAAGAGGGAGTACATCCCTCTTTCACCTTTTTTTGGGGAGTTTCTTCTCTAAGCCGAGCATTTACCCTTCTCATTACGAAAGGAAGGGATTATTCAATTTCAAATGCCCGGCATCCCACTGACCCAGTTCATCCTGCGTCAGCAGACAAGCATCCAAGTGCGCGGTGAGACGCTCCTTTTGGAGATTTTGCCCGATACAAGCAATCTCCTGGCGTCGGTCGCCATACGGCTCGGCCCAAACCTGGGTCAAAAACACCTCGTCATCCGCTTCTTCCGGCCAGTTTTCGCGCGGTTCACTGGCCCACCACCGCCCCGCCAGATTGAAGTAAGCCTGTTTGGCCGCCTGTTCCCAGAAAAAGGCTTCGTCCGGGTTGGAAGCCAACCAGACAAACCCCTTCGCCCGCAACAGCCCATCGAACCCACCCCCTTCAATAAAATCTAATAACCGGTCGGGGTGAAAAGGCCGCCGCGCCTGATACACAAAACTACTGATCCCGTACTCGTCCGTCTCCGGGATGTGATGTCCCTGCAATTCTTCGGCCCATCCGGGAAGTTGGGAGGCGGCGTCCAGATCGAAAAGGCCCGTATTCAACACCCGGTCAAGCGGGACGATCCCATATTGGGTTTCCAACACGACCGCCTCGGGGTTCAACCGGTGAATAATG
>JABWBV010000618.1 GCA_013359445.1 Anaerolineales bacterium
TGATAACGCGGTTGGGAAAAGCGGCAATTGCAGACATAACAACCTCCTGTCATTTTTTAGAGATACAGATCAACAAACAAATCAGTTTATCTTCCTATCCCGATTAATTCATAAAAACCTTTGGAACCACAGATAAACACGGATGAACACGGATGGTTACAATGTTGCCCTCCCAAAAATAAGTGCAGATCATTAAACAATGTAAAACCCTTGTTATCTGTGTGTATCTGTGTCCATCTGTGGTTGCTTGTGAATTTTTCAGGCTATATGCCAAACGGAGCACTCATATCAAAAACCACCCAGATCATAAGAAGTGCATAACGTAATCAGTCATACCTTTGACCTCCTTTCTTTATATCCACAGGATTTTTTCGCGGCATTGAGGCGAATCCCCTATAACCGAAAATATCGGGTTTGATGAAGTGCATCATGTTTACAACAAACCTGCTGGTCGAGATGCCGTGAGTCAAAGCCTGAAAAAATGGAAGGAGTTTCTGCTTGATCCAACTTTTGGCTTTCGCTTTCTCGTGGGGTTTTCGGGGACTTGTTACATTGACAATGAGTATTTTACCGATGTGATTTATCGCTATTCCTTGAGCGAAGCGGTCGAGCAGGGATTTGCCAAAAGTATTGAGTATGTGCGAGAAGATACTTCCGACTCTCAGGATGAGAAGTTCCAGAAAATCTATGACAACCACTTACAGCATAAAAATTACCAGTACAGGAAAGTCAAGCCTCTGACGATCCTGGTTACAAAGGACATCGCAGATTGCAAAAGACTAACGGAAGATTTGATTGCCTTTTTAGCGGATAAAGAGGGGATTTCAAAAGAAGAAGCTGAAAAGAAAGTGCTGATTGTGACTTCTGCCAACGAACATCAAGCCAATACGCGTGAATTGGCGCATGTGGATCGGAAGGATAACCCGCGCGAGTGGATTACCTCAGTCAGTATGTTGACCGAAGGGTGGGACGTACAAAACGTCTTTCAAATCGTTCCGCATGAAGAAAGAGCATTCAATAGCAAATTGCTTATTGCTCAAGTATTGGGACGTGGTTTACGCGTGCCGGATGCATATAAAGGGGAAAAACCGGAAGTGATCGTTTTCAACCACGATGCGTGGTCTAGCCGGATAAAACACCTGGTAGATGAAGTGATGGAAGTGGAAAAACGCGTTGTTTCTTATCCAATAGAAAAATCAGCCAATTACCATTTCATTTTGCATCATTTGGATTACACCAAAACCCAGGTAATCGAAGAATATCCGCAAACAAAAGAATATGAGTTTGGCAAAGACCCTATCAAACTCATTTCCCAAGCGCCCGCACTAGAGCGAGAAACAACGTATGAACGCGTGGTAAGTGGAGATCACCGGACAAAGAAAACGCTGGTTAAATATCGCATGTCGACCATCGAGGAAGTAGCTGAGGCAATCCACTATCGCTTTGCATCTATTGATCTGGAAAATGAAGGGGAAACAAACTATGCCGACAAATACAGTTTAGATTGGCTAAAAAGGTTAATTAAAGAATCTTTGCTCCGCGTGGGAGAAAACGAAAATCAGATCAGTGAAGAAAACCGTCAAAGGCTTTATGCTGCTTTTGGTACTTTGCATCGTTCAACAAACCAACGCGTTCGATATAAAATCACACCTGCCGCAATCAAGAAAATCAATACGACTGAGAGACCACAAAATAGTGCAGGTGTTGGTTCGATTCGGAAAGGATTTGTTACTGTATTCGCCGATGAACACTCTTTAGAAACAAACGATGAAGAAGCGCTTAAGTTGTTGAATGAGATTCGTGATGATGAGACACTGCCTCGGTCCGCGTTCGATTTTGTAAATAATTCCTACCTCTTCAAAACCCCTTTGAATGTTGTTCTAGCTGACCATAAACCGGAGCGAGAGTTTGTCCGGCATTTGATCAAGCCGGAAAATTCTAAGGCCATTGAAGCCTGGATCAAGTCTGTTGATCAGAAGTTTTATGATATTGAATATTCCTGGCGAAAAGGAGAACACCCCATACGAGGGTATTTCAATCCAGACTTTTTTATTAAAAAGGGAGATGACATTTTAGTGATAGAAATTAAAGGAGATGAAGAAATCCAAGACCCCTCTCTTGAAAACAAAGGAAAATATCGAGATGGAAAAAAGCATTTTGAAACCGTTAATAAACAACAAAGCGAAAGCCACTATTTTTTCCATTTTCTTGCACCCAAAGACTATGATTTGTTTTTTCGTAGTTTGCGTGATGGAAACTATGCAACCTTTGTTTCTCGCTTAGATGATGCGTTGGATATCAACTTGGAGTAAAGCTTTACCATAAATACTGGAATTATTATCATGAATAAATACGCCCTAAAGACCCTCAAATCCTGTCTTTTTGATATGTTTGCGAATGAAGACTACACCGACGCCCAAAAAGAAGAAAACCTTTGGGCTTTATACGAGGGCATCAACCGCCTTAACCATCAGCAATATGGTTGGCAAGATGTACGCGCCAACAAAGCACATGAATGTATCAGAGGACACCCTATCAAAGCCAGGGATGTTTATTTCAAACGGCTGATTGCGGGAGGTTGGGGGTCGGACTGGAAATTTTGTGCGGGATGTATGGCGATGATCCTTTATTTCAAGGAGGTGGATCAATTGCCACCTGATATGTTCACACATTGGGATTGGCAAGAGAAAGAACCCGTAAACATCACAGAGACAACCTAACGCCTCTCGCAACTCCCAGGAAGAAATATCGGTTCTCCCGAGAATACCGTGGACGAAACCGAAATGTTATAAAGCCATAAAAACCGTAAAGCGACAAGCCGCCCGATCAGGATCGGGCGGCTTTTTGTTTCAATAACCCTACCAATACCGCCGAAGCGACGGAAAAAGCGCGCCGTCCGGGGCGTGCCCGAATTGGCCGCGCTGGTCGCGGCGGAAATGGCCGCCAACACCTCCGCGGAAGCCGCGCTCGCCGATGCCCTGAAACTCCCCGGCCCCTTGACAGGCTTGCTCCACGCCGCCCAAACCCGGAGCAGTCAGACCGGACGCCCTCTGCTCTCGCACGCCGCCGGACAAGCCGCGGGGATGTCCCAATATGGGACCCTCCGCGAGGTTTTCGAGGAAACCCAAGTCCCGGCCTTACGCGCCTTCGCCGTGCAGTTGGACTTAGCGGCCTCCACCGGCATCGAAGGGGCCGCCCGGATGCAGGAAATCTCACGTACCCTCGCCGCCGAATACCGACAGCAAGTGATGGAGGCGACCGAGAAATTGGACGATACCCTCGTCATGCAGATCGCCCTATTCTACTTCGGCCCGATGATGATGCTGATTCTGGCCGCGTTCTTTGGCGCGGTCTCGGCGGTGATCTAAATGGCACGCATAGGTTTAACGATCCTGACGCTGTTCCTGTGGGTGTTCGTCGCGGGCGGCTATTTGCTTCTGAGTTGGCGCGAGGCCTCGCTGACGGCGGGGTTACTGGCCTTGCAAGCGTTGATCGCCGCGGCGGGGTTGCTCCATCGGCGGGAGGCCAAGACCGCCGCGCCCTGGGGCGACCAACTGATCGCCTGGCTCTCTGCGCTCCTGCCCCTGCTGTTACACCTTACGCAGGAAACCCTGCCGGGGAAAAGCCTGAACCTGGCGGGCTTGAGTCTGACGGTCTGGGCCTTGTTGACCCTGGCGAAAGGCCGGGCCTTTGCCATTGCGCCCGCCGACCGGGGGCTGATCGCCATCGGGCCATACCGGTTCATCCGGCATCCGATGTACACTGGCGAGCTCTTATCCGTGCTGGGGGTGGTGTTCTTCGGGAATCTCACCCCCTGGAATCTGTTCCTTCTTTTGCTCCTGATGCTCACCCTGCTCCGTCGCATCCACGTCGAAGAGGGGCTGGTGTCAGGCTATCGCAGTTACACCTACCTGGTTCGGTGGCGGGTACTGCCCGGAGTGTGGTAAATGAACCGTGGTAAGGTACTGCTCGAAATGGCGCTTCCCCTCTTTACGCGCTTGCCTGGGGAACCTCTGCCCTATGAACAGATCGTCGCCACCCGCCTTACTTACCATCCCGGGGT
>JABWBV010000619.1 GCA_013359445.1 Anaerolineales bacterium
TTGGTGCAATCCATTACTTTATTATAGTTTTCGAGGGCCTGGGTTACGTCAGGGTCGCTCCAGGGAACCGTCCCGTGCCACAGCCCGTGATTCTTTTCAGCCCCCACCGTACCGGCCAGCACGACCTCAAACAGGTGGCCAAACTCAAAACCATCGGTGCTCCCTTGAGCCATCGGCACAATGCCTTTGGCTTTCAAGGCGTCACAGGCGGCAAAGAATTCGTCGAAGTTGGTCGGCACAGCCACGCCCGCCTGCTCCAGCACCCGGGTGTTGGTCCACATCACGTTGCCCCGGTGAATGTTCAGCGGCACGGTGTAGGTGTTGCCGCGAATCTTCAGCAGGTCTTTCAAGTCCTGGGGCATCACATCCAGCACCCCGGTTTCGGCCAGGATATCATCCACCGGCACCAGGTACTTTTCGGGGCTGTAGAGTTCGGCTTCCAGACCGGCGTGCATCATGAAGGTATCAAACGGGTCGCCGGAAGGAGGCGGGGTGCCGCCGCCTGAGGTGCCGCCACCCCCGGGGGTCGGGGGAGGGGCAATTTGTCCGCCGGGGGGAGTTGCGCCCCCAGGGACGGATTTCCCGGAAAGGCGTTCTAAGGTTTCTTCTTCGGCAAAGTCCAGGTCAACGGTGTTGCCGCTCACGCCATAGTTACTGGCGGGGGCTTTGTCGGAGATTTGCCAGACATCCCACCGGTTCCAGGGGCGCGGGAGTTTGGGCTGGGTGGCGAGGATGCGTTGCATGTGGGCTTCGCTCCAGCCTGCAACGGTATAGTGTGCAACCCAGAGGGGATATTGCGAGGCCCAGGTGACGTTGCCGACTTTGGGGTCCCAAACGGTGGCGCGGGTGTACACCATGGGTTTGCGCCCAAACAGGCGTTCGAGTTCTTCCAGGCAGAGTTTGATTTTGCTGGCCGAGAGGGATGGGTTGTTGAGTTCTTCGATGTCGAGGGCAGGAGGCAGTTCACCCATGTCGCCGGTGTTGCTGATGAGTTCGTGGAGTTTTCGGGCCTGGGTTTTGGGATCGAACCCTGAGCCTTCTCGGTAGTAAAGGTAAACACCGCGTAACAGCCCCGCCGCTTTGGCGCCGCTCCAATGGCCGGGAAACGCGGAATCGGCAAAGTTGCCGTTTAAGGCCCGGATGAAGACGAATTTGACTTCGGCGGCTCGGGCGCGGTTCCAGTCTACATTTTCCTGATACCGTGAGACGTCAATACCGAGTTGATATGCCATGTTATGCTCCTGTGGGGGTAAAAATTGGAAGGGGCCGCCTCACACAAAATTTCTAAAAAAGATGGTTGGGGAGAAGACTCAGGGCTATGTTTTTTTAGAGAATTCTTAACCGTCTGAGGCATGCCAGGGGAATTTGCTTCATTATACAAGAGAAGTTAATAATTCATCGCCAAATTTCGGACGTAATTACTCGCTAAGAGGAGAAGATTCCGAAAAAAAAGGATGGAAGGGGGGATGTACATCCCCCCTTCCATCCTTTTTTTTCGAGATACCCTGTCTGGGCGTGAGTAACTACTTTCAGGCTGAATTCTGGAGTAAAAAGGCCAGGGGCAGATGCACGCGGGCTTGCCAGGCCGCTTCGTTGTGCCCGGCCCCGGGGAATTTTTGGGTGAGCGTATCTACGCCGGGTTGGTAGCCGGACGCGCGCAGGAGGGCGTCCGCTTGCCGTTGGAAGGGTTCGTAGGGTGCGTCGATGTCCTCCGTGCCATAGTCAAAATAAAGTTTGTGGCGTCCCGCACGGGGCAGGCTTTCCGCCATGTACTTCAACATAATCCCATTCCCGGCGACCCAATGGGTGGAGACACACCCGGCCCCGCCAAACACGTCCGGGTATTCGCACAATGCGTATAGAGAAATCAGCCCACCCATGCTGGACCCCATCACAAACGTGTCGGGTTGCGCGGGCCGCGTGCGGTAGGTGGAGTCTATCAATGGCTTGAGTTCTTCCACCAGAAAACGCAAATAACGATCCCCCAGCATCGGGCCAGCTTGTCGGATAAATTCGGCCACCATCGCAGGCTCGGCAAAATGGGCGGTTTTTTCGGGCATATATTCGGCCCAGCGTTTGGGGGGATTACACCACGCCGCAACCACAATGGCTTCCCGGACTTTATTTTCCGCAATTAGCCGGGTGAGAACTTCGTCCACCCCCCAGGGAATTTTGTGGGTGGAGGTTTCGGGGTTAAAGACATTTTGCCCGTCGTGCATATAAAGCACGGGATACCGCCGGTCGGGCGTGGTTGCGTAACTGGGCGGGAGCCAGACTTCAACCTGGCGGGGGTCAATGAATTGAGAGGGGAAAGATGGGTGAATTTGGATGGGCATGGGGGTTTGTTGATTGGTTGGTTGGTTGGTTGGTTGGTTGGTTGGTTTGTTTGTTTGTTTGTTTGTTTGTTTGCTGATTTGTTCGTCGAAGTGCCGCCTGGGGGTATCTTAACCGATTTGGAAATGGTTGTGTGATAATACGCGCACAAACCTATGCTCAATTTTCTCGTTCGTCAGGCCACCGTGGCCGATAAACCTGCCCTGTTTGAATTCCTGCGCCGCGCCTATCCCGACCGCGCGCAATACAAATTCCCCGCGCGGTGGGAATGGGAATACGAGCACAACCCCTTTGCACGGGGCACCCTCCCGATCTGGATCGCCCTCGATGGGGACCGCGTGATCGGGCAAAGTGGGGCGCTGGTCGAGCCGCTCGTCCTGGATGGGCGGGAAACGCGCGTCGGGTGGGGTGTAGACTTTTTTGTCCTGCCCGAATATCGCGGCCAGGGGCTGGGCACGCGTTTGCAACAGGCCAACAACGCCGGGAACGAAATCTTTATGAGCCTGAGCATGGCCGCCACTGCCGCCCGTATCAAAACCCACATTGGCCTGCGCCCCCTACCGCCGGTGCCCGTTTACACGAAAATCGTCCGACACGATCCGGCCTCGGTGTTGCACACCCTCGCGGCGCGGACGAAATTGCCGGAGGGGCTGATCCGCCGAACGGGAGTCCACCGCCTGAGCGCGTCCCTGCTCACCGCGCGGACGGCGCGCCGCGCGCGGGGGATTTCCCACCCCGCGCGGGGGGTGATCCCGGTCGCCCGTTTTGGCCCGGAAGTGGATGATCTTTGGGCGCGGTTCTCCCCTCAATTCCCCGCGTTGATTCGCCGGGATGCGGAATATTTGAACTGGAAATATGTCGCACAACCGCATGTGCAGTACGAGCGGTTTGTGTCCCCGCACGGGTATGTCATCTTTCGCCGCGCTCGCCCCCCCGAACGCAACGTCGGCCTGATTTTGGACGTGTTTGCCGACCCCGCCGACGAAGGCACCCTCCGCGCGTTGTTGGGCCTTGCCATCCATCAGCTAACCGCGCAGGGGGTGACATACCTTCAAGCGGCGAGCAGTCTCCCGGTCATTGGACAAATTTTGACCGGGTGGGATTTTAAGCAAACCAAAACGGCCATCCCCATGATTCGGGCGAATGTTCCGGTGCCGGACGCGGGCTGGTTGTTGGGCAAGGGCGATCATGATTGGGATCAGTTCCCGTTGGCTTAGGGACGTTAAGCGGACAGCGTCGCAAGCAAAGGGTGACGCTTTGAGAGGTGTCTGAAAATGCTGGATGAGATTCGGTTAATTGAAGAACTGGCGATGCGAGCCTGGCCCGCAGAGATCGTGGATGAGGTGGACGGGTGGAAGCTCCGGTGGCATAAGATGTCTTCTCGGCGGGTAAATTCCGTGTGGCCCAATGCGTGGGGGGGAAAGGTGCCGTTGGCGCTCAAATTGGAAAAGGCGGAGTTCTTCTATGCGATGCGCGGCCAACCGACGCGGTATCAGATTTGCCCGGCGGCGCTCCCCGTGGGGTTGGATGAGGTGTTGGAGGCGCGGGGGTACACGGTGGATGCGTTGACCGCGGTGCAGGTGGCGGAGGTGGCTGGGGTTATTCAAGCGGCTTTTGCTCGGGGGGCGCGCGCGGAAATTCAGTTGTTTGAGACGTTGACAGAGGAATGGCTGGAAGGCTATTGTCTGGTGCAAGAGGGGAATCTGAAAAGTTTGGAGAGCCGGAGCG
>JABWBV010000620.1 GCA_013359445.1 Anaerolineales bacterium
CTAAAAATGGCCCTACCTTCTCGCTTCTACAAGGGGCATGGGGAGCACCCGGACAAAGGCTGGGATATGCCTGAAGAGAAAATCGCCCAGCTCAAAAAGAAAGAATAAGCCCCAAAAAGAAGGCGTGGGCAAATATGCCCACGCCTTCTTTTTGGTGTCTCAAACCATGACCATCGAAGTTCGCCCTCTCAACGTCAAATGCAATATTGCCTGCGAATATTGCTACCAAAACAACCTGCGTGAGGCAAAAAATCTCTCCACCGCCTATAACCTGGAGGCCATGAAAACCACTCTTCAGGCGGTTGGGCATCCCTTCGCCGTCTTTGGGGGCGAGCCCCTCCTCCTCGGCAAACCCGCCCTCGAAGAACTCTTCCGCTTCGGCCACCAACAATACGGGCGCAACGTCATCCAGACCAACGGCACCCTCATTGACGACGATCACATCCGCCTTTTCCACTAGTACAATGTCCACATCGGCATCTCACTTGACGGCCCTGGCGAGTTAAACATCGCCCGGTGGGCAGGGAGTTTGGAGCGCACACGGGAATTGACTGCCAAAACTGAACAAGCCATCGCCCGCCTGCTGGATGAAAACCTCTCCCTCGGCCTGATCATCACCCTCCACCGGGGAAACGCCGCCCCGGACAAACTTCCCACCCTGATCGCGTGGATTCGCACCCTGTCCGCGCGGGGAGTCGGACGCATTCGTCTTCACCTCCTCGAATCCGACTCATTCCATATCCGGCAAAAATTCGGCCTCACCACCGCAGAAAATCTCCATGCCCTCACTCAATTTGAGGCTCTGGAAGCCGAACTCGGCCAAAAATTCTTTGACATCTTTGACGACATGAAACGTATGTTGGGGTTTCAGGACTACAAAGCCTCCTGTGTCTGGCGCGGGTGCGATTCTTACAACACCGAAGCGGTTCAAAGCGTCAACCATCTCGGCCTCCTCACCAACTGCGGGCGCACCACTCAAGATGGCGTGGATTTCCTCAAAGCAGAAGACCACGGCTACGAACGTTACCTGGCCCTCTATCACACCCCACATGAACACGGCGGCTGTCAGGACTGCCGCTTCTTTCTCGCCTGCAAAGGCTATTGCCCTGGCACAGCCATCCACAACGACTGGCGTAACCGCACCGAATACTGCGACCTCCTCACCCAACTCTTTGAACGCGTCGAAGCCGAAATGGTCGCAAAAGGCCAAACCCCGCTCTCCCTCCACCCAGAACGCGCCCAATACGAACAAATCATGCTCACCGCCTGGGCGGAAGGCAAAAACCCGTCGGTTGGCCATCCTAAAGGCGACGCTCGCTTAATCCCCCTCTCTGGAAACGGAGCGCGGCCAGAGGGGAGCCCACGTCCCCCCTTCATCCGTCTTGCCTGGGGAAGTGCAGACGCCAGAGCGATCTGGGAACCCCGCATGGTTGGCATCCGTCAGGCGTGGCAAGTGCTCGAACTGATTTCTGTGCGCGAGGGATTGCGTGCTTGTGCCCTCGTCACCCTCTCCGAGACGGAATTCGGTCGCCTTCATAAACGTGCACAAAAATACGGCCTGACTTATGCCGAACTACCCCCTCCATTAGGCTCCCCCAAAAAGGATGACCGTTTCGTTGCCTTAAGCGCGTCCACCACAGCTTCGGGCGGCGCGCTCGCCAATTTCCAAACAGCCTGGCACGCCGCTGATCATGCTGAAATCGGGCGTTTACTCGGCTACCCGGCCTGTTGCATTGCCGCGTTCCAAAAAAATGGTGCGGCTCACCCCCTCCAAGACCCGATCTGGCAAACCGCTCTTCAGACCTCTGGTGTCCCAAAAACTCCGCCGGAAAGCCCCCCCTACCAGGAATTCGACAACGATCCGCACACCAATATTCTCCTCACCCCCCTCGGTATTCACCCCGTCCTGCATCTTCCCTGCACCTTTACCTGCGCCGAAACCCTATCCATCGCCCAGAAATTCCTACACCTGGGGCGTGAGAACCATTTGTCTGGAGAAATGAACGACCTCCTCTCCATTCTTTCCTGGCCTGTGGAATGGAGCGCTTTGCATGGCATCGCAGAAATCAAAACCCCCCTCTTCAAAATCTCTACTCAAACCGTTGCCACCTCTCACAAACACACCCTTCGCCTGAAAAGCTCCGCCTTCCCGGAAACAGGCGTCCACGGGATGAAATTCCCCTTTCTCGGCTGATGCAAATCCCCCTCGCTCGCATCCAGACTCAACTTGCCGAGGAATGGTTTCCCGGCGAAAGCGATCAACACATCCAAAGCATTTTTGCCCGGTTTCCGAACACACCTGCCCGGGGATATTTACTCGAACAAACGTTAACCTCGTCTCTCGCCGATCTCGACCTCAACATTTATTTCGATCCCCCGGCAAAAAAGCCCCCGATTTCCGCGGGATCCGACCCCAATCCTTTTGCCATCCCTAATGCCCCTCCCCTTTGGCAAAACCTCCAAACCTTTTGGCACCTGTGGGCTACCGACCCTATCTTTTCATCCATCACGAACGTTTGGCTTGAATTTGATACCAGCCAACCTCTCCCCGTCTATCGGGGCAAGCCGCTCCCGCCCATCCCAATCCCCAGCCTTTTCTTTCGCCTCGACAGTGCGAAATTCCAGCCCTGGTACACGGATCGGGCTTTCGCCGCCCTCCTCGGACACCCGGTTCCTCCCCCAGTGTGCCAAACCGTCCAAACCTGTTTCGCGCACTTGCCCCACGGCGCGCGCGTTTCCCATCTTGGTCTTATGCTCTCCCGTCCGGGACATCCCCTCCGTATTTACGTCAGAGATATCCCGCCCCTGGAAGTGAGTGAGTACTTACAAGCCGTTGGTTTTCCAGGGAATATTGAGGAAGCCCAAAGACTGGGGGGCGCCCTCTCCCAAAAAACCAGCCGCCTTAACCTGCAACTTGAAATCCTATCGGTGGAAGAGGCTGGTCTGAGTCCCCGCCTCTCTTTAGAATGCAAAATTGACCGCAAAACCGGCTCATGGATTCCGCTTCTGACGTACCTGGTCGCCGAAAACTTGTGTACGCTTGAAAACAAAACCCATTTGCTGAACTGGCCTGCAAAACACACGCTCCAAGACCCAGCTTGCACCGTCAAAAAATACATCAATCACATAAAAATAAACCTCGCCCCCCATACTCCTCCCGTGGCCAAAGCCTACTTGGGCATTTTTATCTCCCCAGGCAGTGAGCGCGAGCTTCCTCGTCTCGATTCACACACCCTTGCAAACGCGCCTCACATTGGCCCCAAAGCCACCCGCCTCGCGGAATTATCCCGCGCAGGCTTCCATATTCCGATGGGGTTTGTCATCCCCATCCCGTTCTTTCAGGCCTTTCTTGAAGACAACCAACTGGCTCAGCCCATTCAATCTCTCCTGGCTCAGGTCTCCTCGGACAATCTTTTCCACATTTCCAGCCAAATCCAACAAAAAATTCTCTCCGCCACCCTTCCGGCGAACCTGGAAAATGCCATCCTTCGGATTCTCGAACACATTCCCACGTCTACCCTCGCCATCCGTTCATCCGCCCAAGCTGAAGACCTTTTCGACGCTTCTTTTGCTGGCCTTCACGACACCTTTCTCGATGTTGAAAAGAATAATCTTCCTCTGCTTTTTGAGAAAATCAAAGTTTGTTACGCCTCTCTCTTCAGCCCAAGGGCTCTCGCTTATCGGCAAAAAAAAGGACTCGCCCTCAAAGGGGCAATGGCCATCCTCATTCAGGAGATGATCCCTGCGGAGCTTAGCGGGATTGCCTTCTCATCCTACCCCACCCTTTCACAAATCACGATTGAAACCATTCAAGGGTCAGGCGAAGGATTAGTCTCCGGCACCCAAGAACCCGAACGCCTAATTTGGGAAAGATCTACGGCCTCATCACATTTTTCTGATTCATCTGTACTTTCTGTGTCCCAACAATCCAAATTATTAGCTGGACTTTATCCAAATTGAACCTTTCAAGTTGAATAACACACCGCTTCAAACAGCCGTTGAAGCAAAGGGGCAGGGGATTTTTGCATGTCA
>JABWBV010000621.1 GCA_013359445.1 Anaerolineales bacterium
AAAAGATTTCGCGCGGTGAAGCCGCAACCCTTAAGTCTAAAATTTTTAAGACCCGAGTACCGAGGAAGGTTCCCTCATCAATCAAGTAAGCATATCCATTGATTATTTTTAGATCGCTTACACGTAAATAGTCAGGAATTATGACTTCAGATAGATTTTTAGGCTGTGATAGGTCAATTGTTTTGAATTCGTAGTTCGATTTCCCAATGCGTGTAAATGCTATATTATCCACGATTGTATAGAAGTAATAAAGTTTTGGCACAGAATTGACTAACACTGGCTCCCGAGGGTTTGAGATATCATAAACATCCAGGTAGTATTCCCTTGGAGACCCTATTTCTGGAACGAGTCGTCTATTCATATAAACAAAATTATCAAAAACTTCCAGATTGTCCACAAATGTTGGGGAAGGGTAAGTATTTATGAGGGAAGGGTTGGATGGATCGGAAAAATCAAACACTTGTAGGCCATGTACTCCTGATGCGCTGAAAGCAAATTGATCATCTGTCGCAACCTTGTAATCTGGCTCCGTCAACCCCACATTCGCAAAAAAGGAAACAGCCCTGCCAAGAATCGTCGGATAACACGCTGACGTAGGCTTAAAAGTATCCAAAGAAAAATCTATGATTTGAAAACTTTGTTTACAGCGATCAAAGGAACCTTCAAGAAATCCCAACGGCGAACCATATAACTTGCAACGACTAACAATCATTTGCGCTTTCGTGTCCCTGATGCGAATATCGTCAATGCTCCCCCCAGGGCTAAACAAATGTATAGCTGTCATGTTTTCTGGGTCGGTTAACGCTACTTTCCATAACCCATATCCTTCATCACGTGACCCTTCGTATAAAATAATTGCATATACCCCATCGGGAGAAACAAAAATAAGCTTTCCTGGCAAGAGAATATACCCAATCCGTTTGAGATCAGCAGGATCAGAAATATCAAAAATAGCCAATTCGGGGCCAATATCTACAATTGCTCGATTCCCGCGAATGACAACAGACTCGACCTCGCCCCCGAGATGTCCAACTATTTCAATGTTCTTCGTTTTAGGATAAACCTCATCCAAAGTTTGTTGAACATTTTTGTCAGCAGATTTTTCGCATGGTACAGGAGCCGGATACAACCACGCCATTAATCCCCAAACAGAAAAATAACATCCTCCAGCAACTACGAGAAAGATGATCAAAAATTTTCGCCACTGGAAACGAGCCATCAACTTTTAGTCTCCTCTAAGCGCCTCCGCCGCCGCCATATCTCCAATCTTTCGAGCGGGATAAACACCCGCCAACAAAGCGGCAACCACGGCCACTATCCATGCCTGCGCGAACGGCACCCACGTCAATTGTAACTGCAACGTCCACCCAAACGCCCGTTGATTGATGATGTAAATCAAAATCAACGACAGCACAAACCCCGTCGGCATCGCCAGTACCCCCGCCACCGTCCCCATCAATCCCGTTTCCAGCAAAATCAACCCCCGCAATTGTTCCGCCGTCAACCCAATCGCTCGTAAAATACCCAACTCCCGCGCCTTCTCCAGTTGCAGAGACAACAACGCACTCAACACCCCCACAAACGCCACCAACGTCGCCAGCAGTTGCAATGCCCCCGTAATCGCAAACGTCCGGTCAAACACCACCAACGCCTCATCCCGCAGAGCCTTGTTCGGGCGGATGTCCAACCCCTGGATCGGGGCCAGTGCGGCCTCCAGTTCCAGCGTCACCTGATCGGGATCAGCCCCCGGATCGAGCCGCAGGGCAATCGCGTTAATCGCCGGATCGTCCCAATATTGGCGGTACACCGGCTGGTGCATCAACATCACCCCCGTACTCGACGAATAATCATAATAAATCCCCGCAATCGGAAATTCCCGCACCCCCTCCGGCGTTTCCAATGAAATAGTCCCCAAAAAACCATCTGTGGCTTCTGTCCCCTTCTGTGCCCTCTGTGTCCCATCCACTCGATTTGCCAACGGCTCCGAAATCATCACCGCCCCCGCCTCCATCGCCGCCCACACCTCTTCCGATGTCCCAATCGCCTCCTTAAAAATCCGCTCATCTGCCGTCCCCGGATTATCCGTCGCCCCCAACTGCACCGCCCCCCCCGCAGATGGGGAGTCCACCTGCACGAACCGGATCGTATCCACCCGCGCCACGCCCGGCCAATCTCGCAAGGTTGCAACAATTTCCGGCGCAATCACATTCTCCGACCGGACGGCACCCGTTGTCGGCGGCGAAAGGTACACATCCCCCTGCAAACTCTGCGCCAGCCACGCCACCACCGTATACCGGAAACTGCCCACCATCAAACTGATCCCAATCGTCACCGACACCGCCACCATCAACGCCGCCACCGCAATCGAAGTCCGGCTGAGCGCGTTCACCACGTTCCGCGGGGCCATGCGCCCCAACACGCCTCCCACCCGCGCGGTAAACGGCATCACCCACTGCATCAAAACCCGCGTCACAATCGGCGTCAGCATCGCAAACCCGATGATGACCGCAAACGTCCCCGCAAAGCCCAAAATCAAATCCCCACCCGGCAACGCCAACAACCCTACCCCCGCCAAAATCAACACGCCTCCGCCAATCGCAACGAGCGACACCGCCCGCCCCGCCTTTTGTTCCAACCCCGACCGGGACAACGCCGCCCGCGGGGGCACAGACGCCGCCTCCCACGCCGGGAACGCCGCCGTGATCACCGTCGCAACCACCCCCAGCCCGAATCCCTTCGCCAGACTGAGCGTGGACACCTCCAACCCCCGCACCGTCACGACAAAATACAAATCATTGATCGTCTGCGTCACCAACTGCACCGCCCCCTGTCCGAGCACCACTCCCAGCCCCAACCCCAGCCCCGATCCAATCACCCCCACCACGAACGCCTCCGCCACGACCAGCCCAAACACCTCGCGCTGTGTCACGCCCAAACAGCGTAACGTCCCAAACAACGGACGCCGCTTGACCACCGAAAATGTCATCGTGTTGTAAATCAAAAACAGCCCGACGATCAACGCCAGCAAACTGAGCGCCGTCAAATTCAGCCGAAATGCCGCCGTCATCTCCTCAATCGTCCCCGCCCGTGCCGCGATTTCCTGAATCTCCACCCCCTCCGGCAACAAACCTTCCACCTCCAACAAACTCGCCGTATCCCCCTCAGGCACAATCAAATCAATGTAGGACAGGTTGCCAACCTGCCCCGTCAACTCCTGCGCCGTCGCAATATCCGCCAGCACGATCCCGTTCAGTGCCCGGCGGCTCAAGCCATCGGCGGGGTCGAGCAAACCAGCGACCAAAGCGGTCTGCGTGTAGCCAGAAAATTGAAGAGTGAGCGTACAATTTTCTGCGGGCGAGTTGGAAGATTGCGTTCCGGTTTGCGCTTCGGAATCCAATCTTCCAGTTTTACATGCGGTTAGCCCGTACCGTTCAGCCACATCTACGGACAACAGTACCGCGCCCGGTTGGGTGAAAAACGCGGCCAGTCCCTCAGCGGGTGCGCCCTGATCGGGGCCAGATAGATAACTGCGAAAGGGGGCTTCGGCAAACGGATCAACTCCCAATAGTTGGATGGGGACATTGCCCAGGTCGGGGGAGGTGACATAGGCGGTGACGACGGGGGCGAGGGGAATGTCTAACCCCGCGCGGCGGAGCACCCCGTACAGGGTCTCGTCCACCCCTTGCGGGCCGCCGTTGATTTGATGGGTGGCGCGTCCCGCGACGGCATCAGTACTCAGATCGAAGGCGCGACTCGCGCTGGCATTCGCCAGATCAATCGCGACCACGACCGCGACGCCAAGCATGATGCCGATAATCATCAGCACCGTTTGCCACGGGCGGCGGATCAGGTAGCGGAGGCTGGTGAGGGGGAGGGAAAGGTACATAGGGTAGATAAAGGGGGGAGATAGGGTAGGTAGAGTAGATAGAGTAGATAGAGTAGATAGAGTAGATAGGGTAGATAGGGTAGATACCGTATCTACCTTATTTACCCTATC
>JABWBV010000622.1 GCA_013359445.1 Anaerolineales bacterium
GAAGGATATGTACCGTCCACAGGTAGGGCTGAGACGGGCAGGTCATCCCCTTCGCGGGCGATCATGCGCGCGGTCACTTTTTGGACAAATTCCGGCGCACCCGCGGGGACGGGGGGCACAAACTCAAGCACGCTCGTCACCTGGGCCGGGACTTTAACTTCGTAGAGGCGTTCGAGGGTGTTATCCACAGCCTCGTAGTTCTTTTGTACAACAGCCTCGCCGCGTTTTCCATACGTTTTCTTGATGGCTTTTTTGATTTGGTCAATCGCTTCCTCGCGGGGTAAAACCCCACTGATCGCGAAGAAACATACCTGCAAAATGGTGTTGATCCGCCGCCCCATTCCGGTTTCTTCCGCTACCTGATACCCATCGACGACATAAAACTTCAACTTTTTCGTGATGATCTGCGTCTGGATTTCGCGGGGGAGGTGATCCCAAACTTCCTCTGGCCCATACGGACTGTTGAGCAGGAAGGTCGCCCCAGGTTCTGCCGTTTTGAGCATATCGATCCGTTCCAAAAACTGGAACTGATGGCACGCGATAAAGTTCGCTCTATCCACCAGATAAGTGGAGCGGATCGGTTTTGGCCCAAAGCGTAAGTGGGAAACCGTCATCGAGCCGGATTTTTTAGAGTCGTAAACAAAGTACCCCTGTGCATAAAATTCTGTTTCTTCCCCGATGATTTTGATGGAATTTTTGTTTGCCCCAACGGTGCCGTCCGCCCCTAAGCCGAAGAAAACGGCCCGCACGGTTTGCGGATCTTCCGTCGAGAAGGAAGGATCATATGCCAGACTGCTAAATGTCACATCGTCATTAATCCCAATGGTGAAGTGGTTTTTGGGCGTTTCTTTTTTGAGTTCATCAAAAATGCCCTTAACCATTGCCGGCGTGAATTCTTTCGAGGACAGCCCATAGCGTCCACCGACCACGCGGGGCGCTGGGGTGCCATTGGTGCGGGTTTCGGCCAGTGCGGTCAGAATATCTTGATAAAGGGGTTCTCCCGCGCTTCCAGGTTCTTTTGACCGATCCAGGACAGCGATCATCTTGGCAGATTTAGGTAACGCGGCGATAAAGTGCGTGACATCAAAAGGCCGGTAGAGGCGAATTTTCAGGACACCCACCTTTTCGCCCCGGCTATTCAGGTAATCAACCGTTTCATGGACGGTTTCGGCCCCTGAACCCATCAGTACAATAACCCGTTCGGCATCCGGTGCGCCGATGTAATCGAATAAATGATAGCTTCGCCCTGTCAGTTTGGCAAATTTGTCCATATTGTTTTGGACAATTTGCGGGCAATTCATATAAAACGGATTGACCGTTTCTCGTGCCTGAAAATAGACATCCGGGTTTTGGGCGGTCCCTCGGATGAAGGGGTGTTCGGGGGAGAGGCCACGTTGCCGATGTTCACGAATTTTGTCGTAATTGACCATTGCGCGTAAATCATCAGCCGTCAGTTGTTCAACCTTGGCAACCTCGTGCGAGGTGCGGAACCCGTCAAAGAAGTGGATGAACGGGACGCGGGCTTCTAAGGTGGACGCATGGGCGATCAACGCCATATCCATGGCTTCTTGCACGGAGGCTGAAGCCAAAAGCCCCATCCCTGTTCCACGCACGGCCATCACATCACTATGATCGCCAAAAATGGACAATCCCTGGGCGGCGATAGAGCGTGCGGCAACATGCAAAACCGCCGAGGTCAATTCACCGGCAATTTTGTACAAATTAGGGATCATGAGCAATAAGCCCTGAGATGCGGTAAAAGTAGTTGTCAACGCCCCCGTTTGAAGCGCGCCATGCACTGCCCCCGCCGCGCCGCCCTCGCTCTGCATTTCCACAACTTGCGGAATAGTTCCCCAAATATTGGGTTTCGCCTCGCTGGCCCATTGATCAGCCAGTTCGCCCATGGCGGAAGAAGGTGTAATCGGATAAATGGCAACCACTTCACTGAGCTGGTAGGCTACGTGCGCGGCTGCTTCGTTTCCATCAATCGTTACGATAGGTCTGGACATAAGAAATCTCCAAAAATAGGCGGGATGCACCCAGCATAAGATGCATCCCGCCGCGAATTTATCCCCAAAATCTTAATGATCACCCTGGAATCAGTCAGGTGGCAAATGTCCTCCATGCCAGGTGACATCTGCCATATGCGAAAATTTTCCTAACCCGCCATGCCTTCTTCTCGCTGGATCACCAGACGGAAGATGTCGGCTTCCGAAATAATGCCGACCAACTTACCGTCTTTTATGACGGGTAAGCCGCCAAATTTATGTTCCAACAACAAACGGGCGGCTTCTTTTATGGGGGCATCTGCCTCGACTGTAATCACCTTTCGCGACATGACACGTTCGATCTTAATTTGCGATAAAACGTAATTGATCTCCAGCATATCGGGCATGCCCAACGGGGCCGCCCCGCGAATATCGCTAAGGGTCACAATCCCCACTAATTGTGACCCTTCAACCACGGGGAGGCGACGAATGCAATGTTCCTTCATCACGTGGTAAGCGTCCACAACGAAAGCATTGGGAGCAATAGTAAAGGGGTCGGGGGTCATCCATTCTGAAACAGGAGTCTTATCCATTTTTTTTCTCCGGGAAAGATGGGGCTGAATTGAAACAACCATATCACGATGGAGTAGGAAAGCCGTAGTGGCAACTGTCCTTGTTCGAAGGGGACACCTGCCCTCACTTCATTCTACGCGCGCGATCTCGCCCAGAAATGCTAACCGCCCCCCGAACGCAACAACTTTGTCGCGCCTCCACAAAGCCCACCTGACGTTTGTCCTTGTTATATAAGGACAAATGACCCTACGGTAGGTGCCTAAACGACGCGATAATAGCGGCGTCGTACAAAATAAGCGACCAGGTCATGTTCAGCCCATACATGACTTGCCATAGCTCCCTCCCGGCACACGATCCTGGCCTAAGCACAGAGCCAGGATCGTGTGTGTTAAGGCAAAGTTTTAATAACTGCCCAGGCGTAGAGAGAAAACTGCCCGAAAAAAGGGTTAAAGGGAGATGTTCTTCCCCTTTCACCCTTTTTGGACGAATCTCTGGCTGAGCAATTACAGTTTTTCTCCTGTCTTTTTAAAACTACGTTAAAATTCCCCCATGCAAGATATTACCCTCGTTTTACAAGCTGGTGGCAAATCAACACGCATGGGTCGCGATAAAGCATTGGTGCCTTTTGGGGGGAGAACCATGATTGAATACATCCTCCAGCAAACCGAAGGCTTAGCCCAAGACACGATCATAATCACGAATACCCCAGAGGCGTACCAGTTTCTCCAACTTCCGTTGTTCCCGGACGTCATCCCAGATTGGGGTGCTTTGGGGGGGCTATATTCCGCGATCTTTCACGCGCCACAAAACACCTGCCTGGTTTTAGCTTGCGATATGCCCTTTATCAATCGCCCATTGTTGGCGCATTTCATATCCCTCATTGCCGATTACGATGCCGTCATTCCTCACCTCGATCCGACCGGAAATAAAATGCCTGCCTTTGCAGAGCCTTTCCGCGCGGTTTATCGAAAGTCATGTTTGCCCCCGATAAAAGCGGCGATAGATGCAGGCCAGCGACGCGTGATCAGTTTTTTCGATCAGGTAAATATCCGCTTTGTCGATCGCCACGAAATCGAAGTCTATGATCCTGGCCTGCAAACCTTCCTCAATGTCAACACAAAGGAAGACCTCCTGAAAGCCGAACAAATTGCCCAACGAAGAGGCACGTAAATCGGGACTTTCCTAATCGAAACCGGGACAATCTTAACTTGACATTAACTTTCAAATTTCATAAGATGAATGCATAAGTTCCTTCCCTAACATCTCAAGGAGGTGCAACGGTTGAAAGGACTAAAAACAAAATATGTTCCCCTACAAAGCGGTAGCTCAAAAACTACGGCTTAACTACACTAAATATTTTAGTGGTTTGAGACAAAACTCAAATGACCAAAAAGCAGACAGAGCCACAATTGTGGCTC
>JABWBV010000623.1 GCA_013359445.1 Anaerolineales bacterium
CCACCGCAGGTGCCCTGGCCCAGGACGTGAAAGAATTGATCTCCGGGCGGTGGTATTTAAGAAAACTCGCGAGCCTTTAAAACAACCTTTGGCATCATTACAAAAAGTGAGCGAGGCATCCACCGTTAAAGGGATGCCTCGCTCACTTTTTTAGGGCTATTGGCCATTCCGGCTTTCCCCGCGCTAAGGGCTTGTAAAAGAATAATTTCGTAGATTGCTCCGGCGGGATTGCGCGGCAACTTGCCGACAATCCCGCCGGGAGGGAAGCCCGGATTTGGCAATCCGGGGCGAGCGGAAAACGCGGACTTATACTTTTACAACCCCTAACCATGCCCTGACTGAGTGGCTACAATACTATTTGCTTATCGAAACCGGATGCGGGGGTCCACAACCGTAAACAACACATCGCGTGCCAGGGTGGCGATCACGATCAAAATGGCCGAAATGTACAAAAATGCCATCACGACCGGCCAATCATTCGTCCCCAACGCATCGAAATATAGGCGGCCCATCCCGGGATAGCTGAATATCGTCTCCGTCAGGGTTGCCCCGCCGAAAATCCCGGCGATGTCGAACACGACCACCGCCACAATCGGGATCAGGGCATTCCGTAGGGCATGTTTGTACAGCACAATCCGTTCGAGCAACCCTTTGGCGCGTGCGGTTCGCACATAATCCTGGCGGAGAACCTCAAGCATCGAGCCACGGGCAAACCGGCTATATTGCGCCAGCGATGCCAGACTCAAAACAAGCACAGGTAAGATCAAATGGATGGCCCGGTCAATCAGGCTCCCTGGCGCGGCGTCCAACACCTGAAGGAGACTGCCCTCTGGCGCTTCACGGACTAGACTTGCCCCCCCAACCGGGAGAAACGGCAAATCCCATACTTTGAACTGGTGCGAAAAAACCAAAATCACCATTAACCCGAACCAAAAGATAGGCATCGCAGACCCGAAAAAGGCGAAAGTTGTCACTGCATAGTCGGTGCGGCTATATTGACGGGTCGCGGAATACATGCCAATGGGAATTCCCACGACAATCGCCAGTAAGGTTGAGGCCGCGGTGAGCATGATGGTATTGTTCAAACGACTGGAAATGAGTTCTGCAACAGGTTGGTTACTGCGCCAGGAAAGGCCAAAGTCCCAGCGTAACACCCCATGTCCTTTGCCGTGAAACCCTGAAATTTTGTCCATCAGCCCATAGGCGCCAGTTAGCCCGCTGATGTTGAGCCATAGCCCCTCTTCGGGGCGGGGGTCTATATCGCCTTCCGGGAAGTGAAACGCGGTTTGGGGGGTGGTTTGGATTGCGTACCGGTTTCCGTTCAAATCTTGCATTACGAACAAACTGCCCTCTTGCGAGAGAATTTTGCCGCTTGCGATCAAGGATGTGGGGGTGGTTGCCGCGGGGGAGGGTTTCACCCAGACGGTGTCGGCAAGGTAATAGGGCAAGGTCTGCCGCACGAAGTCGTCATTGCCTGGGTTTCCAATGGTGACCTCCTGGTTTCCGTTAAGGGTTCCGGCGGCCCATACACTTATCCCGGGGTTGAGGAGGGCGGGGCCAGGATCCGCCCAAAATCGGATGGATTCGGTGACGATTTCTTTTTCGCCTGTGTCTGGGTTTGTTTTGGTCATCGGGTTTCCGTTGCGTGCAACGACGGGTTTTTCGTATCGGGTGACGCCCAGGTAAACCCAGTCGGCGCCCATCCAGTCATCGCCCATTATCCAGGCGAGATACCGTAACATGAGGGGTTTATCCAGCCCTAAATAGGCTTCTAGCCGCGCGATTTCGGCTTCGCCTGGGCAGTTTCTGGGTTGGGATAAACAGGGGGAAATAGGCCCGCCGGGGGCCACGTTGAGCAAGATGTAGATGGCCACCGTCGAAAGGAAAACGACGAGGATCATTTGAAAAAAGCGACGAATCAGATAGTTTGCCATAGCGGCTCTCCTTAAAGTGAGGCTTGTTTTGCACGTGCCCAGGGCGCGAGGATGCCTTCGTTTGAGGCGCGTTAAGAGACGTGCAAAGCGATAAAAAAAACTTGGGTTGCTAGAAAGGTGGAGATGCCGGCATCGTTTCGTTTTCGGGTACCTGCAAATAATTACTCCTCAATGAGTAAGATGGTTCACCTGGGGTTGGGATGGGTATAATGAATAGGACAGAAAAGGAAACTGGACCGAAAAAATCTCGTTTGGATGCCGCTCATGCAAAAAATTCTTCTCATTGGGCTGGGAGGTGGTTTGGGAGCCATTCTCCGTTATTACCTGGGAGGCTATGTGCAACAACAAGCCGCCAATAATTTCACGTTTCCGATTGGCACCGTAGGGGTCAATTTGCTGGGCTGTCTGGTCATTGGCCTGCTCTCGGAGTTGGCCGAAACCCGGAGCTTGTTCACCCCGGAGACGCGCTTGTTCGTGTTTATTGGCCTGCTAGGTGGGTTCACGACCTTTTCGACGTTTGGCAACGAAAGTGTCAACCTCCTGCGGGATGGCGAAAATCGCCTCGCGTTCGGGTATGTTGCCCTGCATGTTTTTGGCGGGCTGGGTGCGGTCTGGCTCGGGCGCATCCTGGCCGATTTAATTTGGAGATAAAATCATGGTCATCCCTGAAGAAGGTTGTTTACTCCGGGTGTTTATTGGCGAAAGCGATAAACACGAAGGCAAACCCCTGTACGAATGGCTGGTCCAAGAAGCCCGGCGACAGAACCTGGCCGGGGCCACGGTCCTCCGCGGGATGATGGGCTTTGGCCCCGGGAGCCGCATCTACACCACCAAAATCCTCCGCCTCTCCGAAGATTTACCCATCATCGTCGAACTGGTGGACTCGCGAGAAAAACTCGAAACCTTCCTAAAAACCGTAGACGCTGTCGTCGATACCGGCATGGCCACCCTCGAAAAAGCCCAAATCCACTTTTACCGCGCCGCCAAAGACTGAGCGGGAACCAGACCCCCTCCAAAAACGTTCTCCATTCATTCTTGATTCTTTCTGCCCCCTTTTGTCCTCTTCCCTTCCCCATGTCCACCTTCCCCACGACCATCCCCACCCCCACCGCTTCCCGCGAACCGCTCCCCGTTCTGCCCCAGGTTTTCCTCGCGGTTGTCGGCGGTTTGCTGTTGGCTTTTATAGCCTTTAGCGCCTTTGCCCTCGCCTATCAAGCCCGCCACGAAGGCGTCATCTTTCCCGGCGTCACCATTGCCGGCATTGATGTCGCGGGCCTCACTCCCTCCGAAGCCAGCGCCAAACTCTGGGAAAATCTTCCCTACCCCGAACAGGGCCGCATCGCCTTTCAGGATGGCACCACGATCTGGGTCGCCACCCCCGCCGAACTCGGTCTCGTTCTCGACGCCAACAACAGTGCCCTCACTGCCTACCAAATTGGCCGAAATGGCAATCTGGTTTTCCAGTTTTTCGCCCAAATTAACACCCTTCGCACCGGAAAAGACCTTCCTCCGCTCCTCGTTTATGACGAAAACGTCGCCCGCGCCTACCTCACCACGCTTGCCGCGACGATTGATCGCCCCACGGTCGAAGCAGGCCTCGGCGTCAACGGCGTCGAAGTCACCCTCCGGTCCGGGCAGGTGGGCCGGACCCTGGACCTTGACGCCACCCTCGCGCTCATCAACACCCAGGTACAAACCCTGGCCGACGGCCTGATTCCCCTCGTCATCCACGAAACACCCCCCGTCATCTTCGATGCCAGTGCCCAGGCCGAAATCGCCCGACAAATTCTCTCAGCTCCCCTCGTCCTAACCACGCCTCCCCAGGCGGGCGAACCTGCCAGCTGGGAAATTGACATCCCCACCCTCGCGGGGATGCTCGCCATCGAACGGATTCCCACCGCCGACGGGGAACAGTACCAGGTTGCCGTAAGCACCGTGTATTTGCGGGGTTTCCTCACCAGCCTGGCCGCGGGGCTGGAACGTGATCCGGCCAACGCTCGCTTCATCTTCAACGATGACACTCGCCAGTTAGAAGTCC
>JABWBV010000057.1 GCA_013359445.1 Anaerolineales bacterium
CTTTACTCCTGCCCAATTCTCAACGCCTGATGCACCTTCGCACGCCAAAGCATCCATGTCGCTCCGGCAAAGGTCAGGGTGAAGATTACGGACAGAGTCGCGAAGACTTGCAGGATGGGGCGCCAGTCGGTGCGGGGGATGAAAGGGGGGACGGGGGGCTGGTTGGCGAGGGTGATCGGCAGGCCGGGGAGGACGATCTGGTTCAGCACCGCGCCGAGAAGCGCGCCCAATGCCAACCCGGTCAGGATGATCATCGCCTGTTCCATTGCCAGAGAGCCGTACAACTGCCAGGGGGACAGGCCCATCGCCCGCAAAATACCGAATGAGGTCTCTCGTTGGCGCACGCTTAACGTGAAATGGGCGGCAAACCCGATGATTGAAATTAACGTCGTGAGCAAATAACCCAAAAACGTCACCGAGCGCAGGCCGAGCGCGAGCGGGTCAGCTTTCATCACCTGGCGCAGAGCGTTCGCGTCCCAGATTTGGGTGGCGTTTTGGGTCGCAAGCGCTTCGAGATCGGTTCCCGGTTCCACGTCCAGCCAGATTTCGTTGGGGTTGAACACGAACGGGGTTTCGTTCCCCAGCCGGGTGAGTAATGCACTGCGCGAAGTGATCAAGAATCCGGCTTCCTGCGCCTCATACAGCGTCGGGAAATAGTCCACCACCCCTTTGATCTCGAACAAAATCGTCTGCCCTTGCACGACCCCGTTGACCAAATCGCCCGCCACAAGGTCGGTTGCCGCCAAAAACCGGGGGCTGACCAGCGCAGGGAGCGGCACATCGTCCCGGTCGGCGATGTTGAAGATCAAGCCCTGATATTCCAACATCCGCGTGAAGTTCAAAATCAGCTTGCCACTGCCCGCCTCGCCGTGTTTTTGTTCGGTCGTGTACGTAAAAATGGACAGGTCACTCTGCGGGTAGCGGAGTTCGTGGGCCAGCATTTGCACGGTATCTTCAAACGCCTCGACAACGGTTACTTCGCCGGAGCGGTCTTTCACGGAAATATCATCCAGCCCGATGATCAGACTCGCCCCCGTTTGGAACGACCCGCCGGACCTGGCCCGGTTCCGCAACCAGAGTGAGTGCATAGTCAGCGGATAATCGGCCTCGTTCAGTTCGGGCAGGGGGGCGGACAAATAGGCCCACTGCCGGGCCGCACATTGGATCGGAAGAATCGCGCTGCCCTGCGTCACACAGTCCGGGTCAGCGTCTTCGAGCGGGAACAGGTACGCGTCCCCGGAACGGGTCAGCACTTTGACGAAGTATCCCATCCGTTCGCGGTGGCTGTTCCCGTCAAAAAACACGGGCAGAACGCTCTCCGCGTCCGGTGCGGCCCAAATCCATAGGCCGATTTCCGCGGGTTGACCGGGCAGTTCCATGCCGGGGATAGCGCCCTTCGTGAGCAGACTGCCCAGCAAATCGCCCATTGGTTCACCGGAAAAGTCGCTCCGGTACACGGTCACATGAGAAAAACTGACCGGGTCAATCGCCAGAAGATCGAACCCCGGAAATGACTGGAAACTTTTTAAATCCACTGTCCCATCCATCCGCACCACGGCGGAAGCGTTCTCGACGGGCGCGGTGCTGAAGTCGGACGCGCGGAGGGGATTATCCCGCCCCGCGCGGGGGGCCGATTCCCCGGCGAGACGGATTTCGCCCCCGGCGGCGTACCGTGCCCGTTCAAATTCACTGGCGTCCAGCGTGGTGTTCAGCCCGATGGCGAGAATGCCCAACGCGTTCGCCAACGTCAGCAGGAGCACCACCCCCGCGAACTGGTTCGGATTCCGCGCGGCCTGCCACAACGCGAGCGGGGCGGGCAACCCCCGTCCGAGGGCGGTGAGCCGGGAGAGCAAACCCAACACGGGCGGGGCGAGCCGGACGATCAACGTCGCCGCGCCGAGCAGTAACGTGAGCGGCGAAAGCAGGAGCAACCAATCCACCCGCGCCCCACTCCCTACCCCGATCCCCCCCACCACCTGAAGCCGAAAAAGCAAAATCAACCCCACCGCAAGGAGCGCCACATCGAGATACAACCGTTGCCAAAGGGGTTTCTGTATCCGCCCGGAAGCCTGCACATGCGTGACAATGCTCCGCCGCAGTGCGGGAAACACGGGCAACATCAAACTGACCACGCACGCCCCCGCCCCAACCGCCGCCGCCAACCACGCCGCCTGACTGATCGTGAGAAGGGGGGCCGTGTCCGACAAATCCGCGAGGGGGCCAAACTGTTCGAGCAAGGCCACCCACCGGACTCCTAACCCCGGCCCGACCAGCCACGCCACGAACGCGATCAGGATTGCCTCCGCGAGTTGGATGCGGAGAATCTGCCCGGAGGACGCGCCCCGACTGCGAAGGAGGGCAAACTCCCCCTCGATGGTGCGGACGTGTTGAGCGGCGGTCATCACCACGTAGGCGAGGGCGAGGAGGACGATTTCGGCGGTGAGGAGGAAGATGGGGACGCGGATGCCTTGCGTTTGGGCGTAGAAGTCCAGCAGGAGGTCGCGCAGGCCGCTTTCAAAGGCGATGGTGTTGGGGAAGAGGTTGGGGAGGTCGGTCAAGCCGTTGACGAGGGGGGGCAGGGTGGAGGTGGTGATGGTGGCGGGGTCAAAGAGAACGTGCCAGGCCAGTTCGGAGCGGGCGCGGGGGAAAAGGGCGGTGTTGGTGGCGAAGAAGGTTTCGGCGGGAAGGAGGATGCCAAATTGTTGGGTGTAACGAGCATTCCCCTGAGATTTGAGGGGGCTGTACGCGCCCATCCAAAACGGGTCACTGGCGTTGCGCGGGCGGACGATGCCGGTGACGAGGAGGGTGACGTTCGGCGCGTCCGCGCGGGGGTCGAAACTGAGGGGGAGGGTACTGCCGGGCTGGAGTTCGTAGTAGGCGGCCATTTCTTCGGAGATGACGCCAGATATTTCGTCTTCCGTATTGCGTATTTCGGAGGGGGAGGGCCAGGTGCCGGAGAGGAATTCGACTTTGTCTTCGAGGCCCTCGGCATAGCGGAGGTTGACGCGTTCGGAGGCGAGGGGGTTGTCTTCCACCCAGGGATGAAACCAATGGGTGCCGATGACGAGGGAGATTTGTTGGATATTTTTGCTAAAGCGGGTTTCCAGGGTGGTGCGGACGGAGTCGTCGAGGGTGTGGTAGTCGGTTTCCCCCAGGTTGGCGAAGGAGGTGAGGCGGAGGTTGGCAGTGAGGGGGTCGGTGGTGTTGGCGGCGCGCAGGCGGCGCGGGAGGCCAAATTCGATGACGGTGTCAATCAGGATCGGCGCGCTGGCGAGCAGGCCAGTGGAGAGGATGACGCCCAGGGTCAGGATGAGGATCAGGGTGAGGCGGCGGGTGGCACGCTTGAGGATGAGAGGGAGGAAGGGCATGGGGAAGACGGGGGACGGGGGACGGGGGACGGGGGACGGGGGACGGGGAGTGTATCACTTTTGGAGGTTAGACGGGGGTGGAGGGGGATTCCTTCAAAATTAAAAAGAAAATGCGGCGCAATTTGCGCCGCAGTTGTGCTGGACAAGAGAGCTTACTCCTCCCCTCCTCTCCACAAATACACCAGCCCATTCTCCAGTGAGGCGGCGAGGGCGGAGCCGTCGGGGGAGAAGGCGAGGCTGAGGGGGATGCTGGGGGTGTCGAGCAGGGTGTACAACTGCTTGCCATCCTCAACGCGCCAGACGTAAATCATGCCATCCTGGGAGGCGGAGACGAGCCATTCGCCGCTGGGATGGAAGGCGAGGGCGGTGAGGGGGGCGGTGTGGCCTTTGAGGACGCGCAGGGGCGTGCCGACGCGTTGTCCATCTTCGACGGTGATTTGCCAGAAGTAGATACTGCCGGTTTTGGAACCCGTCACGAGGAGGGTGCCGTCGGGGGAGAGGGTGGTGGCGACGACTTCTCCGGCGAGAGGGGGGAGGAGGATGGGGGTGGGTTCGCCGCGGGGGGTGCGCCAGGCGGGTTGGACGGTGGGGAGGAGTTCGTTCGGGCGGCGCAGAAATTGGATTTCTCCGGTCGCGGAGATGCCGACGCGCTGGGGGTTGCCGGGGAGGTCGGTCAGGGTTTGGAGGGGGGTGCCGTCGGTTTGCCAGACGTGGAGGGTGCCGTTGTTTTTGCCGAGGGTGAGGAGCAGGCCGTTCGGGGCGAAGGTCAGGCTGTTGATGCCTTGCGGGTCGGCGGTGAAGGTGAGGCTGAGTTGCTGGTCGGCGGTTTGGTAGAGGGTGACGTGCCCATCGTCGTAGGCGGTGGCGAGGAGGGTGCCGTCGGGGGAGAAGGCGATCTGGTTGGCGGGGGTGCCGTTGCCGGGGAGGGTAAATTGCTCGCCGGGCGGGGCGTGGAGGGAGAGGGTGAGGGCGGGGGATTCTTCGAGAGGGGGGCGATCTTCGAGACGGGTGTTGGAGAGAATCCAGGCCATGCCCGCCATGATGAGGGCAAGCCCGGTGGCCCACGCGAGGGAGTTGAGCCATTGCGGGATTTGGAGGGGGCGAAGGGCGTGGGCGGTTTCTTTGACTTCGGCGGCGAAGGTTTGATTTTCGGCGGGGGTGTATTCGATGGGGGGGAGGTGGGTTTGGAAGAGGTCGTTTAGAGATTGGCCGAGGGATTTTTCGAGGGTGAGATATTCTTCCTGGTAGGCGCGGCAATCCGGGCAGGCGGCGAGGTGGGTTTCGAGGGCGGATTGGCGCGCGGCGGGGAGGTGACCGTCGGCGTGCATTTCGAGGTCGCGGCGTGCGTGCGCGTGGGTGTACCGGAGGATGCTCATGGCAGGCCTCCGGCGGGTTTCTTGGGGCCAAGAACCGGGCGGGTTTTCAGGCCGCCGAGAAGTTGTTTGCGAGCGTAGTGCAGGCGCGAGTAGACGGTGCCCTCGGAGAGGCCGAGGATTTGGGCGATTTCGGTGGCGGGGAGGTTGTGGGCGTAGTGGAGGATGACCGGGAGGCGGTGTTTTTCATCCAGCGCGTTGACCGCGTGCCAGAGTTGGGCGTGGGTTTCGTTTTGGAGGTAGGTGTCTTCCGGCTGGGGGGAGGGGTTCAGCAGATGGAGGTTTTTTAGGACGGTGTGCAGGGTTTGGCGGGTTTTGCGTTTGCGGAGGGTGTCCCGGCAGAGGTTGATGGCGATGGCGGAGAGCCAGGTGCGGATGTGGGCATCCCCGCGGAACTGGTTGAGCGCCAGGAGGGCGGCGACGAAGGTTTCTTGGGTGATGTCTTCGGCTTCGTCTGTGTCATTTAAGATGGAGAGGCACAGGCGGTGGATGTAGGCGCGGTGTTCTTGAACCAGGGTCTCTATGTGTGTGGTCCCCATGCGATCTAGCTGGTGGGCGGTCTCAAGCGGTGCGGGCGATACCAGGGCCATCGCTTAGATTATAAGCGGAGGCAGAAGGGGATAAAAGTGAGGAAAGGTTAAGAATCTAATCGAGAAACTGAACGTATTCTTCGACCACTTCCAAATGAAGATCATCCGCGCCGATGCTGTCGAAGGGGTTTTCGAGGTGATCTTCCACATTGTCCAGGCTGACCAAAACGACTGCGTAGAGGGTGGCGATGCCGAATCCCACCCACGGATAATCCGGGTAGGCGAGGTTGGCAAAGTATGGGCCGAAGATGATCGGGAACAGGTTTAAAAACATCCGGCTGTGGGCGCGGAGGGAGACCGGCGGGCGGTAGATCAGCACGTTGTTCATGCGCTCGAAACTTTCCATCATGCGGGTCAGGTATTGGTTGGCGCGGGAGATTTCGTTGGCGGGGACGCCCGCGGCGCGCAACCGCTCGTGGGACTGGGAAAACGCTGAGAAGAGCTTGTAAATATCCTGCAAAATGGTTTTTGATTCCGGGGAATCTGGCAGACTGCGAAAATACTTGACGACGGCGCGGAGCAGGTCTTCGCTCAATCTGCGCCCGCTTTCGTGGTGGGACGTGTCCCGCGGCCAGTCGCGGTGGGCGTAGTACAGGGCAATGGCGTTCACGCGCAGGGACGCGAACGCGCCGGTCACGTCCTCCCGTTGTTTGTAGGCCCCCCCGATGGAGAAGACCAGCGGGAAAATGACGGCGATGCTGAGCAGATCGGTGGGGATGTCCACCAGAAAGCCGTAGTACCGGCACAGGTAGGTGGACCCCAGGGCCAGCAAGGTGATGACCAGGGTGTGGCGGTCGAGGATTTGATAAAAATCTTTGAGGGTTTTCACAGGAGACATTCCAAACAAGGTACAGGAGATTAGCCCGAAAAAGGGTGGGCAAGTTACCAATTAGATTTTTAAGGTGCTACCGTTTTGGACGTGAAAGAAACCGAAATTTTGAAAGAGGTGGGGGCTGTACAGCCCCCACCTCTTTCAAAATTTCGGTTTCTTTCACAGTATTCTGGGTAGAACCATTTTTAAAAGTCTGCGTGAGAAAGCCCGCGGAACGGGTGGGGCTTTCTCGCGCAGAAAAGTTGTCCGGGTTTGAAACACTCGATCAGGGTTCGAGATACTCGTAAGATTGGACGATTTCTTCAAAAACCGGCAGATAGGTGTCCCGGTTTTCGACCGTGGTGGCGAAGGTAAAGATGGTTTGGGTTTTCCCTTCGATGATCATATATTGTTGAACCAGGACTGAAACCGAGGTGCCCGCGGGCGTGGTGTTGGTGAGCGAATATTCGAACCGTTCGGCTTCGAGGTTGGCGGTTTCCAGGGTGATCCTTTCATGTTGAATCGGATTATCCAGTTTGAAGACGGATTCCAACTGTTGGGCCACGAGGTCGGCTATCTCATCCAGACTCGTTTCGATGGGGAGGTCGACGATTTGGATATTCATGGTGACGGGGACGGTATCGGTGTTGATTTCGCCGGGAAAATACATCGCAATGAGCCGTATCGTATTGAATAACTGGAACTGGCCTAGCTGGCTTTGAATTAACACGCGCAGGATGTCGTCATCGCCTTCTACCGAAGCGACAATGGCGTCAATCGCCTCGGGATCGTCTTCCAGGCGATACCAATCCGGGGGTAAGACAATGGCAAACCCATCGAGAGGAAATTCATAGCGCGTCTGGCCGGATTCGCCTGGCAGAATGATGAGGCTGGGTAAGGTGGCGGTGGCGGTAGGCGTTTCCGTCGGGGCGGGCGTTTCGGTGGGGGCGGGGGTTGGAGTCTCAGTGGGCAGGGGAGTGAGGGTGGGCGCCTCCGTGGGGGTAGACGTGGCCGTGGGTTCGGCGTCTTTCGTCGCCTGGATGGCTACCGCGACTGTGGCTTCCATTTCCGCTGGGGAAGGGGTTGCAGGCTGACAGGCCGCACTGATGAGCATTAAACCGAAAAGTAGGGGAATAAGAATTTTTTTCACAAATCACCTCCAAATAGTGTAGGGCGCTTTTAAAATCTAGTCTATTCCGACCAGACGCCCGCCCAGAATTGTAGATGAAGTGAGATTCCCTGTAAAGGAAAATGTCCGCGGACTCCATGCGCTCCATGTTATCATTCCATTGCGAGGGCGAGAACTTCCCCCGTTTTGCTAAAGTAGCGTAATTCCCGCCCGTCTCGCCCACACCTTGTGCGTGGGGTCGTGTTAGGAAACGGGCGGAAGTTTACACCGGATTGCAAGAGTGGCATAATTCCCGCTTGTCTCGCCCATACAAATCGCAGAATGACCACTAATCTCCCCCTCTCTTTCGTTTAATATAGGAGCCCCTCGTGAAAATTTCTCGCACCTCGCTCATCTTGACCAGTATTATCCTGACCCTCCTTGCCCTCGTGGCCCTCGCCCTCGTAGCCCTCGCTACCACGCTCATGCCCTCCGCTCCGTCCGCCCGTGCCCTTTCCGGGGCAACGAATCTCGAACCGACCCCCCCGGCCCTTGACGCAGACCTTTACGTTGTCCGGGCCTACTACGACAACTACCAAATGGTCAACGACCTCTCCACCTGGACCGAACCCTGGGAAGTGTATTCCGATTTGGGGTTTGTTGTCCTGGGGGTGAGCCGGGCGGACCTCAATTTGTTGCAAGTCCTCGGTTTTCGCGTGGAAATTGATGAAGAAATGACCCGCGCCCTCACCGAGCCGCGCCCCACCGGACCGGAAACGGGCGTCGGCGGCTACCCCACCATCCCCGGGTACGCCTGTTACCGCACCGTCGAAGGCACATTTATGACCGCCGAAGACCTGGTCACGAATTACCCCACGCTCGCCCAATGGGTCGATGCGGGGGATTCCTGGGAAAAAACGCAAGATATTAACGTTGGGTACGACATGATGGTGTTGATTCTCACCAACCAAAACATCCCCGGCCCCAAACCGAAACTGATGATCACCAGCTCCATCCACGCCCGCGAATACACCCCCGCCGAACTCAGCACCCGCTTCGCCGAATATCTGATCTCCAACTACGGCACCAACCCCGACGCCACCTGGCTCCTCGATCACCACGAAATCCACCTCATGCTCCACGCCAACCCCGACGGGCGCAAATGGGCGGAGTCGGGCTACTCCTGGCGCAAAAACACCAACGAAGCCTACTGTGGTTCCACCTCCCCCAACCGTGGCGCAGACCTCAACCGCAACTTTTCCTATCTGTGGAACTGTTGTGGCGGCTCCAGCGGCAACCAATGTGACCTCACCTATCGCGGCCCCTCCGCCGCCTCCGAGCCGGAAGTCCAGGCCATCCAAAACTACCTCCGGGCCATCTTCCCCGACCAACGCGGGTCCGCGGTGGGTGATCCCGCCCCAGCAGATGCCACGGGCGTCTACCTCGACCTGCACAGTTACAGTCGCCTCGTCCTTTGGCCCTGGGGTGGCTACAACACCCCCACCGCCAACGGCTCCGCTTTTCAAACCCTGGGCCGAAAATTCGCCTACTTTAATGCCTACACCCCTGTCCAAAGCTACGAACTTTACCCCACCGATGGCACCACCGTAGACTTCGGCTATGGCGATTTGGGCGTGGCCTCCTTCGTCTTTGAATTGGGCAACAACTTTTTTGAAAGCTGTTCCTACTTTGAAAGCACCCTGCTCCCCCAAAACCTGAACGCCCTGCTCTACGCCGCCAAAACCGTCCGCACCCCCTACCTGACCCCACAAGGCCCCGAAGCCCTCAGCCTCACCCTCTCCGACACCAGCGTCCCCCAGGGCACGCCCGTCACCCTCAACGCCACCCTCAACGACACCCGCTTCAACAACACCCAGGGCAGTGAACCCGTAGACCAGATCGCCGCCGCTGAATATTACCTCGACGTGCCCTCCTGGATCACCACCACCGTCCCCGTCGCCTATCCGATGAGTCCCGTAGATGGCAATTTCAACACTTCCATCGAAAACGCCACCGCCGTCATCGACACCTCCACGCTTGCCCCCGGCCAGCACCTCATCTACGTGCGCGGCCAGGACAACGACGCCAACGCCTACTGGGGCCCTCCCACCGCCATCTTCCTCACCATCGAAGCCCCCCTCGCCGAAGAGACCCTCACCAAAACCGTCAGCGTCCCCACCGTCCAACCCGGCGAAATCTTCACCTACACCCTCAGCTACCAAATGGAAGTCGCAGGCGCAAACACCTACACCCTCACCCTCCGGGATGAACTGCCCGATGGCCTCACCATCCTCACCGACACCATCCTCCTCAACGGCCTCCCCGCCCCGGAACTCTACAACCCCGCCACCGATGTCCTCGAAGTGACCCAAACCGGCGCGGTCACCGGGGCCTATGCGTTAAACCTCACCCTGCAAGCCACCGCCGACCCCGCCCTGCCTGGCACAGAAATCGCCAACCACTTCACCACCACCCTCACCCTCGACGCCAACCCCGCCACCCAACAAACCTCCAACGTCGCCACCATCACCCTCCTCCCCGCGACCGACCCCTGGTTGGCCCTGGAAAAAACCGCCAGCGTCCCCTCCACCTCGCCCGGCGGAACCTTCACCTACACCCTCTCCGCCCAGGTCATCCTCACCGGCACCCACGCCTATACCCTCACCCTGCTGGACCTCCTCCCCGCCGAGGTCACTGTCCTGACCGAGACTATCCTGCTCGATGGTGTCCCCGCCCCCTGGCTCTATCACCCCGCCACCCACGCCATCTCCGCCACCCTCACGGGCAACTTCACCGCCTTCGTTCAGCCAGACATCACCTTCGTAGTCCTTGTCCACCCCTCCGCCCCGCTGATCCCCCTGACCAACACCCTCACCGGGAGCGCGTGGGTCGATGCCCATCCCGCCCTCTATGGGGGGGACGCCACTGTCCTCGTTCCTGTCTACACCTCCGTGTACCTGCCCGTCATTTTTAAACCCTAGCTCGGAAGGTTCCTCATGCCGCGTCTCCTCATCTTTGAAGACTACGAGTCTCTCAGCCGTGTGGCCGTGGAAATGCTCGTTTTCCACGCCCGGAACGCCCTTGCCCAACGCGAAACGTTCACCCTCGTCCTCTCCGGGGGGAGCACCCCGCAACGCCTCTTCGAATTCCTCGCCCGCGCTGAGTACATCGAACAAATCTCATGGCCCCAAACCCACGTCTTTTGGGGCGACGAGCGCTGTGTCCCCCCCGACCAGCCCGGCAGTAACTACAAACAAGCCTACGACGCCTTCCTGAGCAAAGTCCCCATCCCCCCGGCCAACATTCATCGCATCCGGGGCGAGCTTCCCCCCGAAACTGCCGCTGAAGATTACACCCGGCAGTTGCACGAATTCGCAACACCTGACAGGTCTTCTGCGGTCAACACCGCCGACCTGTCAGGTGCCGTGCCCCGGTTTGACCTTGTCCTGCTGGGGTTAGGGAATGATGGGCACACCGCCTCCCTCTTCCCCGGCCCGATCACGGAACAGGAATTGTCCGCGTCCGTCATCCCCGTCACCGCCCATTACGAGGATCGCCCCGCAAACCGCGTCAGCCTCACCCCGCGCGTGTTCAACGCCGCCCGGCAAATCTTCTTCCTCGCCACCGGGGCGAGCAAAGCCGAAACGCTTCACACCATCCTCAACGCCCCTCTCGACCCCGTGTTATTGCAAACAAACCGCTTCCCCGCCCAACGTATTCAACCGACCGACGGGCAGGTGACGTGGTTTGTGGATCGGGCGGCCGCGCGGCTGGAACAATAAAGGAGGGCGTATGTTCGTCTTTTTCTCCAAGTTGATTCCCTACTTTCTTTACCCGCTCAGTCTCGCCGCCGTGTTATTGGCGGGTGCGGTCCTGCTCCGTCATCCGAAGTGGCAAAGACGGCTATTGATTGCCGGGGTGCTGTTGATCTGGATTGGCGGAAATGGTTGGGTGACAGGGGCGTTGTTGAAATCGCTCGAATGGCAGTATCTTCCCTCTGCAGAAATCCCGCAGGCAGACGCGATTGTGATCCTGGGCGGGGGCACACACCCCCCCACGTATCCGCGCCCCGGCCCGGAAGTGGACGACGCGGGCGACCGGATGATCTACGGGGCCAGACTCTACCGGGAGGGGAAAGCGCCCGTGGTGTTGGTCACAGGTGGACGCTTGCCCTGGTCGTTTGCCACAGGGGCGAGTGAGGCGTCCCAGGAAATGGTGGATTTATTGACGTTTATGGGGGTTCCCGAAGAAGCGATTTTACAGGAGGCCGAGTCGGTCAACACGTATGAAAATGGGGTGTTTACGAAGGAAATCCTCGCGCCGATGGGGATCAACCGGATTTTGCTCGTTACGTCGGCGATGCACATGCCCCGCTCCGTGGCGATTTTTGAGAAACTCGGCTTTGAAGTCATCCCGGCCCCGACCGATTTCGTGATCACGGAATTCCCCGAAGACTTGCCCCTCAGCCAAACCTGGCCGAATTACCTCTTCAGCATTTTCCCCACTGCCGACAACTTAAACAAAACCGCCCTCGCGCTCAAGGAATACATCGGGATCGTGGCGTATTGGGCGCGAGGGTGGTTGTGAGGGAAGGAAATTGGGAAGAAGGAATTGGGGAGTAGGAAGTGAAAATTAGGAATTAGCACCAATTCCTTCTTCCTTCTTCCTACTCCTCTTTCTTAAAATAATCCGCCGGGTATGGGGCTACCAACGGATGCTCATCCCGGATGGCGACGTGGAGCACCGTATCGCCTTCGTAGTGGTAGATGCCCCCTTCGCGGCCCAGAATGAAGCCATCGTGCTCCGCGCGGAGGACGCCTTCCCCGACCGGGCGGCCCCATACGTCTACCAAGTCCCCCAAAATATCCCCAGTTTGAAAAATATCCCCGGCCTCGACGCGGGAGAGGAAGATGGCGGTGTGCGGAATCCGAACGCTTTCCGTGCGCCGCGCGCGGTATCCGGGGTGCGTCTGGGGGATGCCGGTGATGGGTTCCATTTCCCCGTCTAACATGCCCGCCCAGCGGAGAACGTTGCGTGTGCCAGCAATGGCGGCGCGGACGATTGCCGGGTCAGGAGTCAGGCCGGTGCCCAGCTCGACCGTAAAACCGGGGATTTTGCCGACGAGGAGCGCCGAGCCGGAAGTGGAGCGGTGCAGGTCGAGGTCCACGTAACGTTCGGCAGGGAATTCGACGACAATGGTGTGCCCGTAGGCGTCGAGCATTTCCTGTTGTTTGGCGAGGAGGGCTTCCGCTTCGGCTTTGTGTTGGTCGGCGTCTTCGTCGGCGCGGAAGAGGACGCGGTCTTGGAAGGAGAAGGAGAGGGAGGCGGTCCACGCGTTGTGGTAGTCAATCATAAAGTCGGCGGAGGCGGTGAGTTCGGCGAAGAGGCGTTCGTAGGCGCGTTCGAGGCTGAAAGGGGGGTGTTTTTCGGGGTCTTTCTTTTTGAATGGTTTGCCGTCCGGCCATAGGCGGTTGGGGTTGATGTCCACATGGTAGGGGACATAGGCCTGGGTGCGGAGGCCCGCGGGGGTGAGGGCGGGGATGGCGACGAGGGTGCCGCGAAGATGGTTGATCAGTTCCTGGTTGATTAGTTTGTATAAGACAGATGGCCCGGCGTGTTCGGGGCCGTGGATGCCTGCGGTGAGCCAGAGGGTGGGGCCGTCTTCCTTGCCCTGTGCGAGGATGACAGGGAGAAATTCGGTATGCCCGGTGGGGTGGTCAAAGGCGTCCCAGCGTCCGTATTGGATGGTGCCGGGGAGGGAGGTGGTGGTGCCGAGGGTGAGGGTTTTCATGGGGAATAGTGAATGGTCAATTGTGAATTGTGAATGATCAATTGTAAATGAAGCGTCATTAAGAATTGACAATTGATCATTCACAATTGGGAATTATTTGGGGAGTATACAGGGGAGGGAGGGGAGGTGTAAAGGGGGGAATCCTCTTGACACTTCTACCCCCCCCCGTGTAGAATGAAAACGCCTGAGCAGGTGGCTGGTGAACCCCCAGTGCGTTCCTTTTTTCTACAATCTAATCCATCCTCAAGGGCTTGTTTCGGTTTCCGTTGGAAATTGTCAAGCAATTGTCAACTGGATGTCAAGTGCGACCTTGTAAAAGTGTGTAGGATGAGAGCGTATTTCAAAGGAAAGTTTCCTATCTCGCTATCCCAAAGGAGGCATATATGAGCTGATGTAAGTTTGGTTCTCTTGTCTTTAGCGTTCAAGAATTTTTCACGAAGGAGTTCAAAATGTTTCTCAAAATCCTTTTTTCTTTTCGCCGCCAGCATTGGATGTTTGGTGGGTTTGGGTTGATCTTGTGCCTGTTGGGTGCCTGTAACACAACCCAAGGGCCTCTCAAAATTACGGATATATCCGTGAACCCAGATCCGGTTATTGGAAAAACTGCGACCCTGCATGTCGACATCATGTCTAGTTACGATGAACCCAGTACAACGCTCCTGATCGGCTTACCCCCTGGCGTGAAGTTGATGAAAGGCGACCTGACCTGGGAAGGCTCGCTAACTGCCAACCAACCCCAAAGCCACGAAATTGCGATTTGTGTGCTTTATGAAGGGGATTGGCCAGTGTCGATGACCGCAAGTTCATTAGGGGTAGAAGGAGAAAGGCCAGGGAATTTTGCCATAGAAATCCTCCACATTATCACCACGACTGACTCAGTCCGGGTTGTACTCGGCAAAGATTACCGTATTGTCCAACCGCCAGGAGGAATGGAAGCGTTTCCAACGCCCTTGCCAGAAACCCCTCCCACAGATATATGTCAATAACCTCTCTATTTTATCGTTTAGGCAAACGAAAATGTTTATGGCGAATCAATTGGGGCGAGAGCATTCGAGAGCGCGTCCTGAACACCCTTTGACACCTCCCCAAACATCTCCACCTCCACCTCTCCCCGTTTTTGAATGCTTTTCCACTTCCCCCTCACCTCCCCATCCACCAACACCGCCGGGTGAATCATCCCCCCGCCCGGATAAATATGGTGGGCATGTTCGGGGGCAATGATCAGGCTCCGATCCGCGTAACCGAGCAGGTAGGTATCGTACCGGGGCAGGAGACGGACGACGGGCGGATGATCTTCGAGGGCGTCCACCCAGTCCGTTTGGCTTTTCAGCAGGTAGAGCGTCTTATCCCCCGTCTGCACTTCGACGACATCCAACGTCTCCCAGGCGGCGCGGCACTCCCGGAGCGGCAACCCCGCCCAGGCGGCGAAATCTTCCACCGTTGCGGGCGCAAAGGCGGACAGATAGCGGTGCGCCAGTTTTTGAACGCTTTCTGCTCCTGCCGGATTGCCCGCTCCTGCCGGATTGCCTGCTCCTGCCGGATTGCCAAATCCGGCAGACACCCAATCCTCTAGCAACACAAACGTATCCTTTTTCCCGCGCGGCGGGCCATAACACACCCACCCCTGCGCCGCCGCCAACCCGATCAGGTGAATACTCGCCTGCCCCTCCATCGGAATCCCTTTCGCAGACAACGCCTCGACAATTTCCGCCTTCGTCAGCGGGCCGCGTGCCCCCAACACCTCCCGCAACAGACGGACGCCGCGTGCCCCGGTTTCTTCATCCAACCCCAAATCCAACCGCCGTTTTCGGTTCCCCCGCACGAACCCCGGCCCAAACAGGGGGAGCATCCACGCGAGGTCTTCCACCGCGACGAGGTGCAACGTCCCGCGCATCAGCCATGTGCGGACGATGGTGCGGTCTTCGGCCTGGGCGCGGTGAACCTCCTCGGCCGTCAGCCCCGTGCCGCGCACGCAAATGGACAAACCCCCCGCCTCCACTTCCTGGGTTTGGATACCGCCCAAGGCGGAGACAATTTCAGGGACAGAGGCTTCCGGGCGCGGGTGGAGGTGTTGGGCGCGCTGGCGAAGTTGGCGGGTTTGGGTGGGGGTGAGGGAGAGCATTTATCCTATCTCTGTCACAATGGTTCGTACGGCCCCTGCGTTCCGTAACGCCTCGGCAACTTTCTCCGCACTTTCGGCCTCGACCAGTGCGATCATGTTCCCGCCCCCGCCGCCGCCGGACAGTTTGGCCCCCAACGCCCCTGCCCCCCGCGCCGCCTCGACCAACCGATCCAATTCCGGCGAGGAAACCCCCATTTGCTGAAGGAGCGCGTGATTTTCGTCCATCAGCGGACCGAGCGTGCGAGGGGTGCCGGATTCGATAGCGTGGCGCGCCGCCCGAACGAGTTGCCCGACCCGTTCAAACCACGGGTTGAACCGGTCCGGGTCTGCCTGCCAGCCCTTTCGCACATTCCCTACCGTAATCGCAGTGGAACTGGGGACGCCCGTATCGGCAATCACGATGGTGAAAGGGGTCGGGACGGTGAAGGTTTCGATGGGTTGGCCGCGCACAAAGTAGACCGGGCGGGCATAGGTGATGACCGTGTTATCAATCCCGGAAGGCGTGCCGTGATGAAGTTTTTCCACCTCATAAGCGAGCGCGTTCACCTGTTCATCGGGGAGCGGGTGGCCGAGAAAAGCCGAGACCGCGCGGATCACCGCCACCGACACCGCCGCGCCCGATCCCATCCCCCCCGCGACCGGGATGGTGGAGTGGATGGTGAGCGTAAACGGCGGGATGTCCGACAGGGGTTCGGCGACCCCGCACGCGGACAGGACCCCGCGCAGGGCTACGGACAGCGGATGCGAGAGGGGTAAATCTTCCACGCGCGTGTCCAGTCCCACGCCGGGGGCGAGAATCCGCGCGGAGTCCCCACCCCGCGTGGGTTCGATCCTCACCTCCGCCCGGACGTGGGTAACGGGCACGGCGATGGCGGGCTGTCCATAGACGACGGCATGTTCGCCGAAGAGGATGATTTTGCCAGGAGCAGTGGAGGAGGTGGCGCGCACGGATAGGGGAAGAAGCCTGGACGCCGTTTTACGTTTTCAGGCAGAAGGGAAAAAATAGAAGATGACGAGCACCACAAGCCCCCACAACCCCATGCAGACTTGCAACGGACGGTCGGCAAATACGACATCTTCGGGGGCATCGCCAATGTTGACCACTTGAATGAGGTAAAGGTAGCGAAAGATGGCGTAAATGACGAAGGGAATCGTGAGCATCATCACGTGGTTTTCGGGGAGGTTGGGGGCGGTGAAGGTGTACAGGCTGTAGGTGACGATGGCGGTGGCGGAAACGAGCAGAATGAGATTGTCGAGGAAGGGGAGGGTGTAGCCCTGGAGAACACGCCGGGTGATGGCCCCTGTCCCGGCCAGTTGGGAGAGCTCGGCGCGGCGTTTGCCAATGCCGAGGTAGAGGGCGAGGAAGGTGGTGAAGACGTAGAGCCAGGGGGAAAACCGTTCCACTTCGATGAGGGCCACGCCTGCACCCACGCGGAGAACATAAAACCCGGCGAGGAAAAGGACATCCAACAGGGGGATGTGTTTGAGCCATTTGGAGTAGGCGAGGTTGGTGAAGAGGTAAATCAGGCAGAGGGCGAAAAAGGCGGGGTTGAGCAGGTAGGCGGAGGGGATGGCAACGAGAAGGAAGAGGCCCGCGGCCGTCCAGGCGACGCGCGCGGGGAGCGCGCCCGAAGCAATGGGACGATCCCGTTTTTTGGGGTGTTGGCGGTCGGCCTCTATGTCCGAGAGGTCGTTGATCAGGTAGATGACACTGGCGAGCAAGCAGAAGATGCCCACCCCGGCCAGGGTGGTGAGGAAGGCGGGGGCGTCGGTCAGTTTGCGGTCAAAGATGAGGGCGGCAAAAATGAAGACGTTTTTGGCCCATTGTTTAGGGCGCATGGCTTTGAGGAGAGAGAGGAGCATGGGGGAATGATAAAACGTAAAGCGTAAAGCGTAAAGCGTGAAACCTAAAACTTAGAGAGCGTCTGAAAACTCACGGCCCAAACCCTAAAGGTTTTCTTTGGATGCCTTAGCAACCTAAAATGAAACGTTTTTTGGCTGGAAACGAAACCTAAACGAGCCAAAAACCTTTAGGGTTTGAGTTTTCAGACAGCCTCTTAAAACGGGGGTGGTGAGGAGACGTTTACAAGATAAAATACGTGGATGAGTAAAAAACGGATCGATCTTTTATTAGTCGCGCGCGGATTGGTGGAAACGCGTGCTTTGGCGCAACGGCTGGTGATGGCCGGGCAGGTGCGGGTGAATGGAGAGGTTGCGCGAAAGCCTTCGGATAATGTGTTGGAAACGGCGCATTTGGAGGTGGAAAGCGGGCCGCCGTTTGTCTCGCGCGGGGGGGAGAAACTGGCGGGGGCGCTTGCCGCGTTCCCGGTGCAGGTGGCGGGAAAGGTGTGTGCGGACGTGGGGGCAAGTACGGGCGGGTTTACCGATTGTTTACTGCAAAACGGCGCGGCGAAGGTGTACACAATTGACGTGGGATACGGGATTTTGCACTGGAAGCTACGGAATGATCCCCGCGTGGTGGTGATGGAGCAAACCAATGCCCGTCATGTCACCCGCCTGCCAGAGCCAGTGACATTGGTGACGGTGGATGCGTCGTTTATTTCGTTGAAGATTTTACTGCCAGTGATCAAAGGGTGGTTTACCTCACCCCCCGCCCCCCCCTCCCAAAGCGGTGAGGGCGAGATCATTACGCTCATCAAACCCCAATTTGAAGCCGGGAAGAAAGAAGCGGCGCGGGGAGAAGGGGTGATTCGCGATCCGGCGGTGCATCGCGCGGTGTTGGCAGAGGTGTTGACGTTTGCTCAGGCGGAGGGGTTGGGCGTGCGCGGGCTGATTCGGTCGCCGTTGGAGGGGCCGAAGGGGAATGTGGAGTTTTTGGCGTGGTTGGCTTGGAGGGGCGAAACGCGAAACGACCTGGATGTTTTGGTCAACCAGGTCGTTGGGTAGGATTTTGCAAATAACGGTCAGGAAAGAGATACCGCCGAAAAAAAGGATGCGGGTGGATGTACATCCACCCGCATCCTTTTTTTCGGGGAACAGTTACTTCGCTTTCACAAATAATCTCGCAAAATCTGGCTTCGATTGGGGTGGCGCAGTTTGCGTAACGCCTTCGCTTCGATCTGGCGAATGCGTTCGCGGGTGACGTGGAAGTATTTGCCCACTTCTTCCAGGGTGTGATCTTTCCCGTCGATCAGGCCGAACCGCAATTCCAACACCTGCCGCTCGCGAGGGGAGAGGACGGCCATCGCGCTTTGAATCTGTTCGCGGAGCATTTCCCGCGCGGCGGCGTCAATCGGTTCGGGCGTTTCATCGTCGGGGATGAAGTCGCCGAGCAGGCTGTTGTCTTCGTTGCCGACGGGGCTATCGAGGGAGCGGGGTTCTTCGGCGCTCAGGAGGATTTGGCGCACTTTGGAGGCGGCTTGTTTCCAGCGCGCCAACAGATCGCCCAGCACGGGGCGGTTGCTGGCTTTGGCCGCCCGAATGAGGTCGGCGTCTTCTTCGGAGAGGAAGCCCGCTTCGAGGGCCAGGTCGTCGGTAGAGGGGGCGTGGCCGAGTTTTTGGGTCAGTTCCCGTTGGGTGCGGGAAAGCCGTTGGATGGAGTCGAGCAAATGGACGGGGATGCGGATCACTCGCGCCTGGTCGGCAATCGAACGGGTGATCGCCTGGCGAATCCACCAGGTGGCGTAGGTGCTGAACTTGTAGCCCCGGTTGGGGTCGAACTTTTTTACGGCACGCAGGAGGCCAATGTTGCCCTCTTGAATTAAATCTTCAAACGAACTGCCCCGCCCGATGTATTTTTTGGCGACGCTGACCACCAACCGTAAGTTGGATTGGATCAGCACATCCTGCGCTTCTTGGGCGCGGACGCGAATGGCGTTGATTTCGGTTTGCAAGACCTCGTTCGAGGGCAGGTGTTTTTCAAACTCTGCAAGGGGCAGGGGGTCTTCGTGCGTTTCCAAATATTGTTGGAACTGCTTTGCCAACCGCGTCGGGAGAATATATAACCCCACATACACATTGATCGCCAATCGGGCAATCTCGTCCCACATGGCATCGCGTCCCCACAATTCGTTGTCCAAATAGGCTCGCAAATAGGAGCGCGACGGACTGTCCCATACCTGGCGGAGGGTTTGTATTTCGGCGTAAATCGACAACAAAACCGGCGCAGAATGTCCCAGACGGGTGGTATCTTCCAACAGACGTTGCCAGGAAGTGAGGGCATTTTCGTACACAAACTTGTAAATCGTCCGCGGTTGGCCGCTGTCTTGTCGGAGGGCCGGATGTTGGCGGCGCACGTTATCCAGGTTGCGGATGGCTTGAATTCGGGTGGCAAGCCAAAATTCTTGATCCTGGGCCAGCAAATCCACACTCCCAATCTCTCGGAGATACATCCGCACAGTGTCATCGCCTAACTCATCCATCAACAACGCGGCGCGGTGTGCTTCTTCCGCGAGGGATTCATCGTCCGGGAAATCAGTCGGTTCTTCAAACTCGGGTATTTCTTGCGGTGCAGAGGGGGGGGCAAAAGCGAGTGGTCGTTACATTTACGCAGGGCATGGTCAATCGATTTTAAAATCACAGTATATTGTTGAACACCAGTTAAATAGTCGGTAGCCTTGGTATCGCCTTGACTTTGGGCTTCTTCCATCAGGAAACGCATGTAGTCCCCATCTTGTTTGGCGTTGGCCCACCGAATTTTCAGCACCACCCGCAACAATTCTTCCAACACACGGCTTTCATTCGGGTCCAGTTTTTCGGTGCGCGCCAGGAGATCATCCACCACTTCCATCAGGGAAAGTGGCACACTGCCCAAAATGACATGCAAGGGTTCAGAAAAATCTTGCGCCAACGCATTCAGGATCACCGTCACCAGCGATTGGTAACTGGCATCCTGGAAATCAAAAGTAGAGATACGGCTTAACCCGGCTTTTTGCAAGGCCCGGTCTAAATTATAGATCAAATCCGGGCGACGAAGGAGAATCCCCAAACAATACGCTTCCAGCGCGCGCACCGTGTGGATGGGGGACACCAACGAGGCGGCAGAGGTCCGCTCTTGCAAAGTCCGCCCTCGCGCGGGCGCGCCGCCGCGGGGGATGTTTTGCCCCCCCCGCGCGGGGCGGGACCGCGGCGCAGTGCCCCCCGCCCGGCCGCGTTCCAAGGCCCGTTCATCCACCCGAAGCAGGCGGGCGAGCCGTTGCCGATAATCTTCCCGCTCGATGGCGTTGGGCACATCTTCGATGAGGGGCAAAATTTGCGCGGCAATTTCCGCCTTCACTTTGGCATCATCCAGATTGCGCCCGGCGGCGAGCGTTTCCATCACATGGACCACGATGGGTTTGGCGTTTTCGATCAGGGTGGTCCAATCCGCGGGGTTACGGTTGACCAGATCGTCGGGGTCAAACCCGTCGGGCAGGGTCACCACGCGGATGTCCGCTTGCAAACGGGCTTCCTGCTGGAGCAAGCCCCGAGCGTCAAAACTAATTTCCCCCTCGCGGTCCATCGTTGCGCGGGCCACTTGCAACCCGCGCAGGGTCGCTTTGTCCCCTGCGGCATCCGGGTCGAGCGCGAGGATGATGCGGCGGGTGAGGCGTTTGAGCAGGCGGAGTTGATCTTCGGTCAGCGCGGTGCCCATGGGGGAGACGGCGTTGGCAAACCCGTGTTGGTGCAGGGCGATCACGTCCAGGTAGCCTTCCACGATGACGACTTGATCGACCGTGCGGATGGCTTTGCGCGCTTTGTCTAGCCCGTAGAGCAGACGGCCTTTGTCAAAGAGGGCGGTTTGCGGGGAATTGAGGAATTTGGGGAGGTCGTCCGGGTTGAGGATGCGCGCGCCAAACCCGGTCATGCGCCCCCGATCATCCCGAATGGGAAACGTCACGCGGTGGCGAAAGCGGTCGTACACGCCCCCGGAATCGCGCGGGGAGACCAGCCCCCCATCGAGGAGTTCTTTTTCGGTGTAGCCGCGCGCCTTAAAGTAGTTCGTTAGGGCGTCCCAGGCGTTTGGCCCGTAGCCCAGCCCCCAGGCTTCCATGGTGGGGTCGTCCAGCCCGCGTTTGAGCAGGTAGGCATGGGCCTCCCTGCCGGCGGGCGTATTGAGCAGGTTGTGGCGGTAAAAGGTGACGGCTTCTTCGAGCAGTTGGCGCAAGCGGTCATTTTCTTCGGCTTGCTCTTGTTCTTTGGGCGTGGGGGTGTGCAGTTGAATCCCCGCGCGGTCGGCGAGGTACTTGAGGGCCTCGGCAAAATCCCACCCTTCTTTTTTCATGACAAATTTAAAAATGTCCCCCCCCTCATTACACTGCCCAAAACAACGCCACGTCCCCGACTCTGGAAACACGGCAAAGGCAGGGGTGCGCTTGTTATCGTGGAACGGACAAAAGCCGGTATACCCCTTCCCCGAACGGCGCAGTTTGACCGTCGCAGAGACGAGTTCCACAATATCGATCCGGGCTTTAATTTCGTCAATGTTGTTCATGTTCGGCGATAATTATAACGCGGTTATCCTGGAGAATTTGAGACGCTTAATCGTTCGATTTCCTAAGGGAAATGTTGTAAAATGATAACTACTCAGCCAGGGGAGAGTTTCTCCCGAAAAAATAGGGAAAAGGGGGATGCACATCCCCCTTTTCCCTATTTTTTCGGGGAGTCTTCTCTCTAAGTCAGAAGGGTAACCGCTCAGCCAGGGCAGAGATTAGTCCCTCCAAAAATGGTGAGCCGTTACACGAAATTTTCTTAATCTAGATTTTTTTTGGTGCTTCCGTCTTTTCCGAGCGCGAAATTCGAGGAGAACCGCATTCTTTTGGGAGTTTTGATGAAAACCCTAGTCAAGCAAAGATACTTATTGATCGCCTTATTGAGCCTACTCGCGGTAGTGTGGCTGGTGCCCACGGTTTTTGCCGCCCCCCTGACCGACGCCAATGTCCCCACCGCCACCTTTACGAGCGTCCCCACCATCACCAACACGGCCCCGCCCCCCACTGCCCTGGTTGAACCTACCGCCACGGTTGCCCCCACCAACACCCCAGACCCGCTGACCCCCACCGCCACCGTCGGCACCCAGACCAACCTGACCACAGAAAACAACGTCCCCGAACAAGCCACCACCACCGGCTCGGCGGGTAGTTCTGTGCTGGCATTTCTGCTCTGTGCCGGGGTGATCATCGTTGCCGGGCTGGCGACGCTCAACATTTGGGCACGCCGTAGGCCATAATTCTGCAAACAAAAAAGCCGGTCGATGACCGGCTTTTTTTATCCTCAGCGAAATAGTCACCAAAATATTTCCATTTGCAACCATTGGGTTGACATCCCTTTCAAGTTATTGAGAATAAAGGCATATGGTTGGCTCCTGAACCCATATGGTAACATTGGAACTTATCAACCCTATAAGTGTTAGAAAGTCTGGTTTTCAAACTTAATACCTTATCAACCTCAACTTATCAAAGTAACTGCTCAGGCTTAGAGAGAATACTCCCAAAAAAAGAGTGAAAGGGGGCTGTCCAGCCCTCATTCACTCTTTTTTCGGGCTAATCTCCCCTGGGCTGAGTAGTTACCTATCAAAAGCGTTTTCGAGAAACCACAAAGCCCGCTCGCGTTGTGGCTCCAAAACGCTTCGAGACGCCGTCCCAACCTACCGACAACGTCTCCTTAGGAGAAACGAAACAACATGGCACAATTCCGTGCAACCCCTCCCAATTTATTTAGCCTGCCCCGTCGCATCGCGCGCCTGGGAGAACTGGCATACAACCTGTGGTGGACCTGGAACCCCGAAGCAGAACGGCTCTTCAAACTGATCGATACGGATTTATGGGAAGCGGTCGGGCACAACCCCATCTCATTTCTGAATAAATTAGAACGCTCCCAAATTAACTCCGTCACCTACGACCGGTATTACCTCGAACTTTATGACCGTGTCTTCCGCGCATTCGACAAATACATGCAAGCGGATTTCACCTGGTTTAAAGATGCCCACGCTGACCTGAACGAAAAAACACTGGCCTATTTCTCGATGGAATTTGGCCTGCACGAATGTCTGCCCATTTACGCGGGCGGGCTGGGTGTCCTCGCGGGGGATCACCTCAAAGAAGCCAGCGATCTGGGACTCCCCATCGTTGGCGTAGGCTTGTTATACATCAACGGATACTTTTCCCAGCGTCTCACCGAAGATGGTTGGCAGGAAATGCAAACCTTTGAACTGGACCTCAAAAACGTCCCCATTTCGGAAGTGCTAGACGAAGAGAAAAACCCCCTGTTGATTTCTGTCGTTCTGCCGGGGCGCCGCCTTTACGCCCGTGTATGGGAAGCGCGCGTGGGACGTGTCCCCCTCTATCTGCTGGACTCCAATGTCGAACAAAACGAATTTAAAGACCGCAGTCTCACCTCCCGCCTGTACAACAGCGACCCGGACGTGCGGATTTCCCAATACCTGCTTCAGGGTGTCGGCGGCATCCGCGCTCTGCGCGCGATGGGCCACACCCCGAACGCCTGGCACCTCAACGAAGGCCACTCCGCCTTCCTCGGGTTAGAACTGGTGCGGGAACTGGTCAAACAGGGCCTCCCCTTTGAAGAAGCCCGCCTCCAACTTCGCGACCACGCCGTCTTCACCACCCACACCCCCGTCCCCGCCGGAAACGACGAATTCCCCCTCTGGCAAATTGACAAATTCTTTGCCGCCTGGTGGACCGAACTAGGCCTCACAAGGGAGCAATTCATCGCCCTCGCCGCCAACACCCAGGAATGGGGCGAAACGTTCAGTATGCCCATCCTCGCCATGCGCTTTGCCGAAAACGTCAACGGCGTTTCCGAACTGCACGGGCAAGTGTCCCGCAAAATGTGGCACAAATCCCTCTGGGCCGATAAACCCGTAGAAGAAGTGCCCATCACCCACGTCACCAACGGCATCCACACCGGCACCTGGCTCGCCCGCCGAATGCGCGGCCTCTTTGACCGTTACCTCGGCCCCGAATGGATCGAACACGCCGACGACCCCCTCATGTGGGAATACGTCGAAAGCATCCCCGACCGCGATCTGTGGGTGGTGCGCCGCCATTTGAAACGGAAAATGGCCTATTACATTCGCGAACGCGCCCGCAAGCGCTGGATCAAAGGCGGCTTCCACCCCATTCAAGTGATCGCCGAAGGTGCATTGCTCGACCCCTATGCCCTCACGATTGGGTTCGCCCGCCGGTTTGCCCCCTACAAACGGGCAGACCTCATCCTGAGCGATCTGGATCGTTTACTCAAACTGCTCAACGTCCCCAACCAACCCCTGCAAATCATCTTCGCCGGAAAATCGCACCCCGACCACGAACAGGGCAAACGCCTGATCCAGGAAGTCTACCGCACCGTCAAACTGGCGGAAAACGGCGGACGGCTGGTCTTTCTCGAAAATTACGACATGAACATCGCCCGCTACCTCGTGCAGGGCGTGGACGTGTGGATGAACACCCCGCGCCGCCCGAACGAGGCCTCCGGCACCTCCGGGATGAAAGCCGCCCTCAACGGGGTGCTCAACTTCTCCATTCTCGATGGCTGGTGGCGGGAAGGGTTCAACGGCAAAAACGGCTGGGCCATTGGCAACGAGCAAGAATTTGCCAGCACAAACGAACAAGATAAATACGACGCAAACAGTCTGTATGACATCCTCGAAAAAGAGCTTATCCCCCTCTACTACAAACAACGCTCCTCCGACGGCCTCCCCGGCGAGTGGATCGCCCGTGTCAAAGAGTGCATCCGCACCCTCGGCCCGGCTTTCTCCACCCGGCGGATGGTGAAGGAATATGCGGAACGGATGTATGTTCCAGCGTTGCAAGACGATGAAGAAGAAGGCGTCGAAGAATAGAGACCTCTCAAAGTTTGTTCAAAATTTCGGCACTTTTCCCGCCAGAAACGGGAGAGCCGGACTTAAAAAGCCAGTGGCGGATAATCCGCCACTGGCTTTTTTTTTCGGGCAGTTTACCGTTGGTAACGCTCTGCCACCCACTCTTTGATTTGTCGGGAGAGAGGAAGCGCCTGGGCCACACCACCTTCTACTTCAATAATCGTCACCCATTCGTCCACTTGCCAGGCATTGAAGGCTGTCAAGGCGTTTTCGTCGTAACTGCGAGCGATTTGGCCTTCTTGCCCGAACCAGACCCCGGGCAGTTCAAGTTGCCAGTTGAGGGGATGATCAGCATATCCATCGGGTTCGTTGAAGCTATTGCCAGATAAATTGACCCAGATAGCGTAGAAGTCGTTGGAGACGTGGGTATGCCAGCGGGCGAAGAATGTTTGGGCGTCCGTCCGGTCGGGGAATTGCAGGAGGACGATAGAGGCGGTGCTTCCACCTGCGCGGGTGTAGAGGCTTTCGATGGCAGTCACCCCTTCCGGCAGGGTCAAGTCATCGACTTCGGTGGGAGTAAAACTTTCGAGACGGGTATATCCCAGCGGCGTGAGGTCCAGTTCGGTCCCGGAGGAGGTGTCGGCGGGATGTCCGAGGGAGGCGGGCCAGGCGGGGGTCAGATCAAACAGGTTGACAAAGCCGCCGAGCGCGTTGCCAAGCAACATCAGCCCCCCCACGAACAGGGTGAGGAGCGAAAACAGGCTCATGTAGGGAAGTTCACCGATCCGAATCAGGGTGAAGAGGAGGGCAATGACGAGAAAACCCGCGCTGAGCATGGCTTCGATGAACCCACCTGTGCTGATCAGCGTCAGGGTGGCGAGGGTGAGGATCAGCAGGGGGACCGCCGCTTCCAGCGAAAGTAAAAATTCGCCGGAGAACCGAGTGCTTTTCTGTTGCATTCGCCCGTGTAAAAGCAGGATGTAACAAACGAAAAGCAAGGTGCCTGCGACCAGGACACCTGGAAGTTCCCAATCGAGCATAAATTTATACGCCACCAGGCCGATGAGAAAAAGGAGTGCGGCCCCGATCAGCGCCAGGGGTGACCGATCCTCGCCGGGCTTGCGGATGCGCCAGAAATACAACCCGCCAAACAGGGCCAGAAAAATCCCGGTAATCCAAAACCATTCGCCGCCTCCCGGCAGGATATAGAGTTGGGGCAGTTCGATCCCGATCAGCCCGCGGACGATCCAGCGTTCGGCAAGGGCGAGGGCGATGACGGCGGCGAGGACGATCAGGGTGGCGAGGCCAAAAAAGATGCGCTGAACGCGGATCAGAATCTTGCGCCCGTCAAAGTGAAGCGAGCGGGGCGCGGGTTCGAGGTCAGCAAGCAGGTCTTCGCCGCGTTGGGCCGCTTCGTACGCTTCCTGACATTCCGGGCAGTCGGCGATGTGGGCTTCAATGAAGGCGATGGTTTCTGCGCTGGCTTCCCCCGAAGCGTAGACCACCATCAGGTCACAGATGACTTTGCAATCGATGGAGAGGGTTTCGTTGGGCATGGCGTCTCCTAAGCGGTGAGGGTTTCGCTCACGCTCTGGGGTGCGGGAGGCGTGAGATGTCCGGCCACCTTGCGACGGGCGCGGTAAAGGCGGATTTTCAGGTGCGTGGTGGACCATCCGAGGCGGCGGAATATCCGGTCCAGGAAGGTGATCAACCGGGTCAAAAGAAACAGGAGAAAACTCCATACAGGAAGCACCCAGTATTTGACGCGCTCGAAAATATCATCGAGTTCTTTGGGGGGTGGGGATTTGGGCAGTTGGGCACGTTTTTTGTTTTGCAGGTCCCGCCCGAAGGCTTGCGCACAGGCCGGGCAGGTGTGCAAATGGGTCTCGACGCTTCGGCGGGTTTCCGCACTGGCTTTGCCCGTCGTGTACAGAAGCATCAGGTCCGAGACGACCTCACAGGTGAGCGAACTTTGGTTTTCCATATTTTTTTCCTTGGGTCATTAAGTTTCCAGCATACGCGCGAGCCGCTGTCTGGCCCGGAAGATCCGCACTTTGATCACGGCGACCGAAAGACCCACAACCTGACTGATCTCCTGATACGAAAGTTTTTCCTGGGAGGCCAGCAGGAGCATCGACCGATCCGTTTCCGACAGCGCGAGCAGGGCACGTTCGAGGGCTTCGTTCTGCTCCCGGTGGAGTGTGACCGTTTCGGGGCCGGGGTGGGTCGCCGTGAACGAGACCCCTGCCTCCTCCAGCGCATCCAGGGAAGTCATTCGTTTTTCGCGTTTGACGCGATTCAGGTACAGATTGCGGGCAATACGAAGCAACCAGGTCTTCACCGACGACTCGCCCCGAAACCCTTCCAGCGCCAGCATGGCCCGGTAAAAAGTTTCGTTGGTGAGATCATCGGCCAAGGCCCGGTCGCCAGAGAGGCGAAGCAGATACCCGTAGACCGCGCCGGCGTATTGGTCAAACAGGTCTGCGACGTTTTTCGCCTCGGGGAGGGGCGGCGGCGTCTTCATCGTATGCACTGAAATATAGAAAACTGAAAAGGCAAAAAGTTACATGAGAGGGATATAAAAAAACGCCGGGCTTCCGGCGTTTTTCAAAACGTTCCCATCCCAGACACGAATAGACCGTCTAAAAATGGTTCTTTAGTAATCGGCGTGGTAGCGCCCAACAAATCCCAAAGGTTTTTGTCCCTTGGGGCCACATGTCCAGGCAGAAATTGTGGCACTTTAGGATTAATACCCGATCAGGGAAAACCTTTAGGGTTTGGGCCGGAAGTTTTCAGACGCTCAGTAAGCGTTTTCCCAAAATTTGTAATCGTCAACGAAAGGCTGGACAAAAAAGTCAAAGAAAAAAAAGGTTTGAATTAATCGGTCAATAAGACGAAACCCGTAGAGTTTGGAGAAAACGGGAACTGATTTGTTTACAAGCCCTCAGTAGTCTGGCAAGCACGAAACGAGGGGGAGTGACCACTTCAGTCGTTGGAGAAATTGAAACCGCCACTACGAACCCATCCAATCGTCATTGACGGACGATTAGGTTAAGTTCTTTAAGAATACTGACAGAAAAATGCATCTTGATAGCCTTCCCACCCTGCTGAACGAAATTCCCGCACCATTAATCTCCCATTCGAAAGCCTTGCCAACAAATTTCGGGTATAGCTTTCGGACATCCAGGTAACTCCAAAATCCGCGCCTCGTTTGAACTCAAAGGGCAAAATCCCCAATTCTTCGGATGAATAAGGCAAAAAATAGAAGTTGTTCTCCTTAAAGTTTGTTTGGATTTGCTTGCGTTTGTTGTAGATAGTTGCACCAAACCAATCAGGCCAGTCTGTCCGCCTCAGCGCTTCCTCCCCATGGGTAGTAAACACTAAAATACCCCCTGGATTCAAGAGCGATATTAATAATTCCATCGTTTCTTTTGTGTAGCTTTCACTCAAATGCGTAAAAACCGACCCCACCCAAATACAATCGTATTTTTCAAATCCAACAGATTTCCAATTCCACCCCTCATGAAAAACCAAAGATTTAACCCCAAATTCTTCTGCACAAAAGCGACTGGCATCTGCATCCACATCAAATACACTTATATTTTTAGGGGATAGATTTTGAGCAAATACGCGAGTTACTCGTCCATATCCACAACCATAATCGAGTAAAGATTGAATGTCATCCAACGTGCGTCCGGCAACCTGAATGCCATCCAAAGTTAGTTGAAAAGCCCCTCGTCCGATACGGTTATATATTTCAATGAGTTCAGGCGTATCCCCTCCAATCATAAAGTCTTTGGCATGAATACGACCAAAAACACCAGGAAGTTGACGCGGTGCGTCAAGACGGGGGGAGGGGGGGGCAGAGAGGGAGGAGAAACCCTTATTGAAGCACGGATTCTTTTTACAGCTTCAAAAAGGGGAGGGTAAAACAGAAGAATTTTTTTGATCCATTCCATAAGGGCATTATAAATTGAACATTGGTTAAATTCTAGGTGGTCGCATTGCGATCAAGAATTCTGCTCCAACGGCCTGAATCCCTCCCCCAACGCCTCATGCGCCTGCCCGACGACCATAAACGCCTTCGGATCGGCTTCGTGAACAATCGTTTTCAACTGCACAATTTCCGGGCGGGAAACCACACAGTACAACACCGAACGCGCCTCGCCCGTGTACCCCCCAAAGGCGGGGACAATCGTCACGCCGCGTCCAAGCACGTCCATAATCTGACGGGCGACGATGTCCGGGGCGGAGGTCACAATCAACCCCGTGCGGACCTGCCCCTGCCCTTCAAACGTCGTCTCCGCCACAATGCCGCTCACGTACAGGGTGATGACGGCGTACAGGGCCTCTTCCCACCCGAACACAAATCCGGCGGCGAGAATGACCGCCGTATCCACCATCAAATAGGATTGGGACATGGAAATCCCCCGCCAGCGGTTGAGAATCCGCGCGAGGATGTCGCTCCCCCCGCTCGTGCCCTGTCCCCGGTACACCAACCCGTACCCAATCCCGGCGACCACTGCCCCGTACAGGGAGTTCAATACCAGATCGGGGGTGATCCCGTCCGTGGGTAGGAAAAATACGGCGGCATCGACGAAAATGGAGTACGAGACAATCGCCACCGCCGTCCGCACCGCGAACCGTCGCCCGCCCAATTGCCGCCACCCCAGCCCAAAGAGGGGGACATTCCCGATGAAGACCATCAACCCAATCGGCCACCCGGTGTAAAAGTTGATCAGTTGGGCAATGCCGCCCCCCCCCCCACTCGCCAGATTCGCCGGAATGAAAAACAGGCGGATGGCAATGGCCTGGATGAGGGTTCCCAGGATGATGAAGAAATAGTCTTTGAAAGAAGATTTTAATAATTTCATGTTACAAGCTCTTCACAATCGCCTTCACCAACCCCGGCCCGGCGTAAATCAGGCCCGTGTACACCTGCACGAGAACGGCGCCCGCGTCGAGTTTGGCTTTGGCATCGTCCGGGGAGATGATCCCGCCCGCGCCGATGATGGGGAGGCGGCCCTCCGTGCGGGTGTGGATTTTCCGAATGATGTCCGTACTCAGCGCGGTGAGCGGTGCCCCGGACAGGCCGCCGGTTTCCCCCGCGCGGGGCGAGCGAAGGTTTTCGCGGCGCAGGGTGGTGTTCGTGGCGATGACGCCATCCATGCCCGTGCGGGTGATCGCGGCGAGGGCATCGTCCAGTTCGTCATCGGTGAGGTCGGGGGCGAGTTTGACGAGGATGGGGGGGGCAGAGTGTTCGGTTTGTTTGTTGTTTGGTTGGGTGGGTTGCTGAAGCGTTGACTCGCTGACTCGCTCACCCGCCAACTTACGCACGCGCTTCTCCGCTAACTGTCCCAGCAATCCTTCGAGGGCGTCGCGCGCTTGCAACCGACGGAGGCCGACAGTTTTGGGGGAACTGACGTTGATCGCGAGGTAATCGGCGAGGGGGGCAAATTGGTCGTAGAGGGTCAGGTAGTCGCGGGCGGCGTCTTCGTTGGGGGTGTCTTTGTTTTTGCCGAGGTTGATGCCGAGGAGGACGGAAGACAGGGGACGGGAGACGGGAAAAAGGGGACGGGAGACGGAAGACAGGGGACGGGAGACGGAAAGTTGTTTCTGGAGGAAGTCTGCGCCGAGGCCGGGGAAGCCCATGCGGTTGATGACGGCGCGGTCTTCGGGGAGGCGGAAGACGCGGGGTTTGGGGTTGCCCGGTTGGGGACGGGGGGTGACGGTGCCCAGTTCGAGGTGGCTAAAGCCCAGGGTGGCTAATCCCCGCGCACCCAGGCCATCTTTGTCATACCCGGCGGCTAACCCGACCGGGTTGCGAAACGTCAAGCCGAACGCGGTCACCGGTTTGGGCGGCGCTTCAAAATATTTCGCCACGAGAAAACGCAGGGGCGCAAATTGGCCTGTGAAGCGTAACGCGTGAAGGGTGAGCGTGTGGGCGCGTTCGGGGTCAAGGCGGAAGAGGAGGGGGCGGAGGAGAGCGTACATGGGGGCAAATGAGGGATGAGGAAAGCAGACGGGGAATGACTCGTTGCTCAGCACGTTTCACTTATCACGAAACCGCGCGTCCCGCGTCAACGTCAGCGCCAACCCTTCGGCCAGGCCCACGCGGGGGGTGTAATTAAGTTTTTCTTTGACAAGAGACAGGTCGGCGCACATGCGGGAGACGCCGGTTTCGACACGGGAGGTGTAGACAATTTCGGCTTTGCTCTGCGTCACTTCGAGCACCATACGGGCAAGATCACGGACGTTGATCTCCACACCACTGCCGACGTTGAGGATAGCGCGGGCAACGTTGGGGGCGGTGGCCGCGGCGACCATGGCGCGCACAATATCGTCCACAAAGACAAAATCGCGCGATTGCCGCCCCTCACCATGAATGACGATGGTGCCCTGCCCAACGGCTTGCCTCAGCATGTTGGGGATGACCGGGGGATGAGAGGGGGGCAGTTGTTGGCCGGGGCCGTAGGCGTTGAACACCCGCAGGCAGACCGTTTCGATCCCCCACAGTGCGCCAATCGTGCGGACGTAGTATTCGGCGGCCAGTTTGGAGACCGCGTATGGGGAACGGGGGTCAGGCGGGGTGTCTTCGCGCAGGGGTTGGACCTGTTGGTCGCCGTACACCGCGCCGGAAGAGATGAACACCACGCGGCGCACGCCCACATCCCGCATCGCCTCCATCAGGCTCACCGTGCCGCCAACATTGGTGGCGTTGTACTCGCGCGGGTAAAGCACCGATTCGGCCACAAACACCCGCGCGGCCAGGTGGTACACACAATCTACGTCTTGGAGCAGGGTCCATAGTTTGGGTCGGTCGTTGACATCCCCACGCGTGAACAGCATCCCCGGTACGGTTTGGGGTTCCCCGCTCGAAAGATCGTCAATGCCCCGCACAGAATGCCCTTCGCGAACCAAATATCGGGCCAGCGCAGACCCTAAAAATCCAGCCGCGCCAGTGATGAGAAAATTCATAACAGCCTCGGATAGGGTAGGATTCTGCCGATTATAATAGCACGCCCTCCAATCTGGTAAAATCCCCAACATGTTGTCGTCCAAACGCTTTACCCTGCCTCTCGGAAATCTATTATTCACCTTCTGCGTGCTTGTCCCCCTCTTAGGGCGCAGTGTCCTCCCCCCCGGGGACAGCCTGGAACGCATCCGCGCCTTCACCCGCGACATTGAATTTGACTACATCGCCTGGACGCTGGACGCGTTTTGGCTCAAATTTGAACAATTTTCGCTCGGCACCCCCGCCTACCTGCCCGACGAAACCAACGCCCAACTGGTGCTCACCTATATTGACCTGATTCGCACGATCCAACAAAAGGAGGGGGAACTCGCCACCCTGTACGCCGACCCAAACATCACAGACCCGGACATGACCTCAACCCCTCTCCGGACCGAACTGGCGGCCTTGTACGATCAACGTACCCACCTCGGGCCGCTCGCCGAAACCATCCTGCAAAGCCAGTTACGCGTAATTTTGGACGAAATGGGCCTGGCTGTCGGGGGACAAGCGCTCCCCCCCATCCTCTACCACAGCACCGCCATTCCCCACGCGCTGATCATCTCCCCGCGCGACGCCATTCGCCAGGACCAAAACCTCTCCATCTCCCCGGACATCACCCTGGACGAACAGGTCGCGTTAGAAGAGCAAGTTGCCGCCGCCCAAAACGTGTCTGCGCTGGTCGTACCCATTGGCGGTGTGGGCACCTACCCCACCATGGTCGCCCAAACGAGCAACCTGAACTGGTTGGCAGAAGTGGTGGCCCACGAATGGATTCACAACTACTTCACCCTGCGCCCGCTAGGTGTCAGTTACCTCAATTCCGGCGAACTCCGCACCATGAACGAAACCGCGGCCAGCATCGGGGGCAAAGAACTGGGCCGCGCCCTGATCGCCCGCTTTTACCCCGCCTTCCTCCCCCCCGAACCCCCCACGCCCGTCCCCACCCCCCAAACGAGCGAACCCACCCCCACCCCCGAACCGCCCTCCGAACCCGTCTTCAACTTCAACGCCGAAATGCGCGAAACCCGCGTTACCGCCGAAGCCCTCCTCGCCGAGGGCAAAATTGAAGAGGCCGAACAATACATGGAACTCCGCCGTCAGTTCCTTTGGGACAATGGTTACCGCATCCGCAAACTGAACCAGGCCTACTTCGCCTTTTACGGCGCATATGCCGATAGCCCCGGCGGAGCGGCAGGTTCCGATCCGGTGGGCGAAGCCGTACGCCAACTCCGCGCCCAAAGCACCTCGCTCAAAGATTTTCTCAACACCATGTCCTGGATGTCCACATTTGAGGACTTACAGAAAGCCGTGAAGGCGAGCACCCCTTAATCAAAAAAAGAGGGACCTGTTCAGGCTTAGAGAGAAAACTCCTCGAAAAAGAGGGGCTAATCTCCACCCTGGCTGAGTAGTTTTTAAAAAAAGAAGACCGGCGTTCCGGTCTTCTTTTTTAATTTTGGGTAACTGCTCCGACTGAGAGAGGCCATCCCCGAAAATGGGATGGGGGAGTCACGCCTATGGAACTATTGTTTTCGGACAATCAGCGGGAGATACACCCCCCCGCTGGGCACGTAAATGTCCAACGTCGTCGTGGCACATCCCGTATTCAGCACGGCGCTCAACGAGGCCCCACCAAAGCTGGTCACCTGAACCTGAATGGTTATGAACACCTCCTGCCCACTACTCAGAGAGCCATTCCAACTCACCACTTTGGTGGCCGGGTTATACGTTACGTCACCCGTAGTAGCCGAACCGCCCAAAAACGTTTGCCCGCTCAACGGCAGGGTGGTCATACTGGCAGACGGGGCCTTCCCACCTGTATTCCGCAGAATCAGTTGGTAGGTCAACGTCATACCGGGTTGAACCCACCCCAAATCTGCCGTGAGTATCGAGTCGGAAAAGTCCGGCAGAAAGACCGAGGTGGAAGTCGAAACCATTGTTGCGACATTGAGCGGATCGAGAAGGAAAGCGTGATTGGTGAAGGCAGTTCCAGTGACGGGGCAAGCGACTATTACGGCAAATTGCACTTCCGCCGTTTCGCCAGCGGCGAGGTCCCCCGTCCAATCCACCGTCCCGGTCGAGGCGTTAAACCCGCCCAGGCCCACTGTGCTGGTAAAGCTTCCCTCTGCAAAAGTCAGCCCGGTTGTGAGCGGATCAGTCAGCACAATGCCGGGAGCGTTGGCCCCGCTGTTGTTGATCGTGATCGTGTACGTTAGCAGATCGCCAATCTCAACCAGGTTGGGGTTCCCAGTTTTGAAGGAAGAAGAAAGATCGGGGGAGAGAATTTGCGCCGTATCCACGAGCAACCATTCATAAGCCAGATCATCATACAACCAGGCCGTGTTGGACAAAAGGGTCATCGGTGTGGTGAGCGGCGCGCCAACGGTAATGGCAAAGGTGATGCTGATGGACTCACCTCCCGCCACATCCCCCGTCCATTTGATCCAGTTCGTACTTGTATAGTACTCCCCGACCCCCGCGGAAGCGCTCAACGTCCCGGAGATGTAGGTGCTCCCGCCGGGGATGGTATCTACCAGCAAGGTGGAGGGCGAGCGTCCGCCAGTGTTGTTTACCACGATCGTGTAGGTCATCACCTCGCCGAGCGAGACTTGATCAGTGTTCCCGGTTTTGTACGAGGCGGATAAGTCCGGGAGGAGGACAGTGGCTGTGTGAACCAGGGTGTAGTCACCACTGAGCGGGTCGGCGAGGGTGGCGGTGTTGGTGATGATGGGGACGATAGCTTGATCGGGCAGTTTGACCAGGACCGCAAAGGAGAGTTCGACGGTCTCGCTGATTTCGACGAGGGGGCTGGTCCATTCGATGGTATCGGTGCCCGGATTGTAGCCCCCCACCCCGCTCGAGGCGGTGAAACTGCCGGAGATGTAGGAGGTTACGCCCGGAATGGGATCGGTTAACGTGACAGAGTAGGCATCCGTCAGGCCGATGTTTTCCAGTGTGAGGGTGTAGGTCAGGATGTCGCCCAATTCCACCACATCTGCTGAGGCGGTTTTGGTGGATGGGAGGAAGTTGGGCGCTAGCACGGTGGTGGTGACAGGCGTGGACACAAAGGGCGTTTCCAGGCTGGTATGTTGGAGGGCAAATGTGTTGACGAAGGATGTCCCCACTTGCGGGGCATCCACCGCGACCGTGAAGGTGATGTACACCGGGCGGAAGACTAAGATGTCGCCCACCCAGGTTAGGGTGTCGGTCATGAATGTGGCAATGCCACTGCTCACGGCGAGGTTTCCGCTGTAGGTGACTTCTTCGGGCAGGACATCGGTCAGGAGGACGTCGTAGGCGTTTTCCGTGCCGGTGTTGGTGAGAACGAAGGTGTAGGTCATCGTCTCCCCGGGGGCGGCGAAGTTTTGGGGTTGGTTGTTGACCAGTTTCCAGGACTCCGTCAGGGTGGGGGTGGAACTGACCACAACCGTGTCGATGATTTCGTAGGGTTCGTGCAAACCGTCAAAAACCAGGGCGGTGTTGGTGAGGACAAGGCCGTTGGTCAAGGGGCGCTGGAGGAGGGTGAAGTAATCGAGGTTGAGCGTTTGGGGGTGGGCAATCGAATCGGTGCCGGTCACCCGCAAATCCCACGGGAAGAGTTCGTTGAACCAGATGAAGTTCGTCCAGGTGATGATGCCGTGGGTGGTGGTGAGGAAGCCATCATTCGCCATAGGGAAGGTGACGAGTTCCATGTGGTCGGGAATATGATCGAGCAGGTAGGCGGGCGGCTGACCGTGATCGGTTTGGGTAATCTGCACGGTGTAGTGAACGAGTTCGCCGGGGATGCCATATTCCGGGGCATGGGATTTGACCGCGGTCCATTCGGGGCGCATGTCCACGCGGGAGAGGGTGGACGCGCCGCCAAACGGAGGCCGCTGGATAAGCCCGCCGTGGTAGGGGTTGGAATATGGCACCACGCGGAAGACCACGTCCATTTCTTCGTCACTTTGCGCGGCGGGGACAAAAGCGCCGTCATCGTGGTTGAGGGTCAGGTTTTGATGCGCCAACAGGTGGTAGAGGGCATTCCAGGCGAAGTAGTAGAGGGTCTTTTCGCCATTGGCAAGGGTGGGGGTGTCGTACCAGGTACCGAGCGGGAAGGCGCAATCTTCGCCCACCTGACACGCGGGTTCCCAACTGCCGCCACCATCCCACGAAACCTGAAAGTCCACCTGATAGGCCAGGTCACCTTCGTTGTCGGAGAGGTAAAACGGGACGTAGAGAATGGATTGTCCCTGAATTTGGGCCGTGGAGAAGAAGTAGGCATCGCCCATCCCGTCCGAGCGCAGAAGTTCCGCGCGGATGGGGTCGTTGGGCAGGTTGGATTCTTGTTTCCAATTGTTGAAATATACCCGGTTGGGACTGGCCGGGGTGAGGCCGTTGGCGGTGGCAAGGTCGAGATCACCATCGCCATCTGCATCGCCCCAGGCGAGGCCGCGCGTGGTATCGGCTTCGGCGGTGGGGGCGGTCCACGCGAGGGTGAACGTGCCCGCGTCGTTCCGATAAATGCGGTTGCGCCGCCCGAACGAGCCGCTGATCCCCGCCGCGAGGTCAAAATCGCCATCGCCATCCCAATCCCCCCAGGCCACCGAACGGACATCGAGGGAAGTATCGGTGGTTTGATAGATGGTGTTGAACGACCAGGCCCCCGCGGTGAATTCGCTTTCGATCACTTGCACACACCCGGAGAACCCGGCGTGCCCCGCGGCGATGTCGAGGTCGCCGTCCCCATCGTAATC
>JABWBV010000058.1 GCA_013359445.1 Anaerolineales bacterium
TGCAGCCGGGTTTTGGACATGGCGGCCGATTTTGGCCTCAATTTTATAGATACGGCCGATGTTTATGCCGAAAGCAAATCGGAAGAAACATTAGGCCACGCGCTTAAGGGGCGGTGGGACAAATTTGTGGTCGCCACCAAGGTCTACATGAAAACAGGCGATGACCCAAATGATTATGGAGCTTCACGCTATCATATAATGAATGGGACAGAAGCCAGTTTACGCCGCTTGCAAACCGATCACATTGACCTCTACCAACTTCACCGCCCCGACCCATCCACTCCTACCGAAGAAACCCTCCGCACCCTGGACGACCTCGTAACCCAGGGCAAGGTGCGGTATATCGGCTGTTCCACGTTCCCCGCGTGGCGGGTGATGGAAGCGTTGGGGATCAGCGAACGGCGGGGGTGGGCGCGGTTTGTGACCGAGCAACCGCCATACAACTTGCTGGATCGCCGCATCGAAAATGAACTCGTGCCGCTCGCGTTGAAGTACAAACTCGGCCTCCTGCCGTGGTCGCCGCTCGCGATGGGGATGTTGACCGGGCGATACGCGGACGCCGCGCGGTTCCCATCCGATTCTCGCGCGGGGCGGATCGGGGCGGTTTACGCGGATCGGGTCAGCCCGCTCGCCATCGAGAAGGGGAACGCGCTCCTCCCCCTTGCCCGCGACCGGGGCCTCACCCCCTCCCAACTCGCCCTGCTGTGGTGCAAAGACCAACCCGCCGTCACCGCCCCGATCATCGGGCCGCGCACCGAAGCGCACCTGGACGACGCCCTGCCCGTGCTGGAGATGGCGCTGGATGCCGAAACCGCCGCCACGCTCGATGCCCTGTACCCGCCGGGGGGCGCGTTTGCTGATTTTCACAACTCTAGCGGGTGGATGAAGATGAAAGTTTCGGTATAATGAAAAAAACAATCACCTTTTTAAGTAACAGGAGTCTCAAGCATGACGCCCTCTCAAGTTAAACCCCTCAATTGGACCCCCACCCCCGGCATTGGCTACTCGGTCGCACGCCGCGCCGATGGGGGAATGCAACTGACCTTCACCGATGTGGCACACAAAACGCTGATGCACTGGCGCGATTTTGCGCTGGAGCACCTGGAAGAGTCCAACCAGCTCACCCGTAATCTGTACGATTTGCGCCAGGTGGAGGTGATCACCAAAGAGGCTATCCAGTTTGCCGTGGAAGCGAATAGCGATCCGTCCACGCGCAATATTCGGCTGGCAGTGGTGGTGGCGAGCGAAAAAGTACGCGATGGGATTCTGGAAATCGCCGCACTAACCACATCTCCGGGCGGTGGCTCGAATCTGAAGCTGTTCGCGAACATGGATGAAGCGGAGGCGTGGTTGAGCCGCCCGCTAGATACGATGACGTAAAAACTTCACCCAAAAAAGGATGGGACGGGATGTACATCCCGTCCCATCCTTTTTTCGACGTTGTGTGATGAAAAATTTTCACATGCACCCTTCCCCCTTTGCATGGGGCACACGCACGTATGTGATGGGGATTTTGAATCTGACCCCGGATAGTTTTTCGGGGGATGGGCTTTTACCCTCACCCCAACCCTCACCCCCAGCCCCTCTCCTACCGGGAGAGGGGGGAGTATTGGAGGCGGTGGAACAGGCGCGGCGGTTTGTGGCGGCGGGGGTGAGTATTTTGGATGTGGGGGGGGAGTCCACCCGCCCGGGGTCGTTGCCAGTCAGTGCGGATGAGGAGGGGCAACGCGTGATTCCGGTGGTGCGGGCGCTGGCAGAGGCATTTCCGGGGTTTCCCATTTCGATTGACACTTATAAAGCGGCGGTCGCGGCGGCGGCACTAGACGCGGGGGCGAGGATAGTGAATGATGTGTGGGGGTTGCGGGCGGACCCGGAGATGGGGGCGGTGGTGGCGCGGTATGGGGTCCCGGTCATTCTCATGCACAATCGCAGTAAACCGGCCAACGCGGAAGTGGAGGCGCGGTTGGGGGGGCGTTACGTGGGGGTGCAGTACGAAAATTTATTGGAAGATGTGAAACGGGAGCTGTTGGTGAGTGTGGCGCTGGCGCACGCGGCGGGCATTGCCGATGAGCAGATCATTCTTGATCCGGGTATAGGGTTTGGAAAGACGGTGCCGCAGAATTTGGAACTTCTCAATCGGTTGGATGAGATTAAGGCGTTGGGGTATCCGGTGCTGTTGGGGCCGTCACGAAAGTCGTTTATCGGGTACACGCTCGATCTGCCGCCCGATCAACGGGTGGAAGGGACGGCGGCGACGATTGCCATCGGGATTGCGCGGGGGGCGGACATTGTGCGGGTTCATGATGTGGAGGCGATGGTCCGGGTGGCAAAGATGACCGATGCGATTGTGAAAGCCAGGCATTAAATTTTCACGCTAACGCCTAACTCACAGTCATTAGGCACGCTCGAAGAGGTAAAACTCGAAAAAAAAGGAAGGGGGGATGTACATCCCCCCTTCCTTTTTTTTTCGAGACTTCCTACGCATGGTGAAACTCACAAGTCTTTTTCCATTACCAGTGCGTCTTCTCCCCCATTGTAGTATTTCGGCCAGTTGCTGACGACGCGGTAGCCGTTGCGTTTGTAGAGCCGGATCGCGGCGTCGTTGGAAATGCGGACGCTTAAGCTCACACGGGGAGCTTTGATTTGCTTTTCACACTTTTCAAGCAGTTCGGCCCCAATGCCCCGGTTGCGGTAATCGGGGTGGACGGCGAGACTGGCGATCCAGGCGGTATTTTCAAACGGGCGGTAATCCCCTAAGATAAATCCCGCGAGGTGATCGCCATCGAGTGCTTTGAGCCGCACCATGTTGGGAAAAGTCAGGGCGGCGATGATGTCAAACAAAGGCCAGGAATCCAAAGGAAAACAGATTTTTTCCAGTTGATGCAGGGAGAAGGTGTCCCGCCAGTTTGCGGGGACGATCTCAACAGGTTGTAATTTTGTGAGGGGGAAGGATTGGGCTTTCAAGGCATGAATGCAGAGACCTGGGGAAAGACCCCAGGTCTCTTATGAAAAGGTGAATGAAAGTTATTCTTCTTTTTTACTGCCGCCCATGAAGTTTGAAAGCAGGCTGGTAAACTCCATCGGGAAGATGTATTTGGTGGAAGGACTCATGCCCATTTGTTTGAGGGTTTCAAAGTATTGCAGGGTCATGGTTTTTTGGTCTACCGTTTGGGCCGTTTCAAAGATGCGTTGGAGGGCATCGCCAAACCCCTGGGCACGCAGGAGTTGGGATTCGCGTTCGCCCTGGGCACGCAGGATGGCCGATTGCCTTTCGCCGTCGGCGCGGAGAATGGCGGCTTGTTTTTCGCCTTCCGCGACGTTGATGGCGGCTTCTTTTTGCCCGGTGGATTCGGTGACAAGGGCACGGCGCCCGCGTTCGGCGGACATTTGCCGGTTCATCGCATCCTGGATTTCGCGGGGGGGGATAATCTCGCGGATTTCGACATTGGTCACTTTCACGCCCCAGCGCTCGGTCACTTCGTCAAGCCGGGTGCGGAGCAGGTTGTTGATCGTTTCCCGTTCGGACAGCACATCATCGAGGGGAATGCCGCCGATGACCGCTCGCAGGGTGGTGGTGGCCATCCCCTGCGCCGCCGCTTCAAAGTTGCCGACTTGCAAGACGCTATCGGTGGAATTGAGGACTTTGTAATACCAGATGAAATCTACGGAAATGGCGGCGTTGTCTTTGGTGATGGAGGTTTGGTGGGGGATTTCGCGCACCTGCTCGCGCAGGTCTACCCGCACACCCCGGTCAAAAAACGGGATGAGAAAGATGATGCCAGGGCCTTTTTCGCCAATTGAACGTCCCAAACGGAACACGACAACCCGTTCATATTCCTGCACGATGCGGATGGAGCTTGCGGCAAGAGCCCCTGCAACGATCACGACCACCATGATCAAACAGGTAATTAAACCGCCAAACCCGACGATTTCAGCCTGGGCAAGTTGAGAAAATAACATGAAATGCCTCCGAAAATTTGTAATTACTCATACGAAAGGGGTTGAACCCGCTTCGTTTGATGAGTATTTACAAAAATTTACTTGGATCGATTATCTGGCTCGACCCATAAGGTAAACCCTTCGCGTCGCAGGACGCGCACGGGAGTTCCCGCAGGAATGGGCGCTTCACTACGCGCGCTCCAATCCTCGTTATGAATAAAAACTGAGCCTTCCTGGTAAATATCCGTCCGAGCCACCCCGGTAGCGGCCACCAACCCGGCCAGATCATGCGTTGGGGTGCGGCGTTGCGCTTCCAGGGTTTTGCGGGTCACCAACCAGAGGAACCCGGCCATCAGGGTGGAAACGATCCCCGCCAGCATCGGATTCACCGCCGGACGCCATCCCTCGCCTTGAAATAAAAAGACAGAGCCAACGATCAGCGCCAGGATTGCCAAAACTAAATACTCCAGCCTCCCCGCGTTTCGCACGGCCATCCAAAACGGCACCAGACTCACCAGCAAAACCCCCAAAGCCCAAAGGTTGATCGGTAAGTTATAGACCTGCCATGCGGCGATCAACAACACAAACGCGGCTCCTATCTCGAGGACCCCGGTTCCTGGCGTCAAAATTGCCAATAAAACCAACAAAAAACCGCCCGCCCAAAACAAATATGCGACATCAGGTTGTAAGAGAAATGCGCTCATGGGTGTGACCGTGCCAAAAAGATGATTGAATTATACATCACCTCGCGGAATCTATTGCCCAGTGGTATGATTGCGAAACCCTAAATGTAAAATATACACTGTCTAACCTCTTCAGCCCCACACGATTAAATCATGCGCCTTAATCTTGCTCTCGCTCAAATTAACACCAAACTTGGTGACGTGCAGGCCAACCTCGACAAACACCTCGCGTATGCCAAAGAAGCCCGTACCCAAGGGGCGAACCTGCTCGTCTTCCCCGAACTCTCCCTAACGGGGTACGTGCTCCAAGACCTGGTTCCGCGGGTCGCCTGCCAACCCAACGATGACGACCCGATCTTCCGCCCGTTGCTCCGCGCCAGCCAGGACATCGATATGGTCGTTGGGTTTGTAAACGAAGATACCCGCCACCGGTTTTATATCGCCTCGGCATATCTCTCCCGCGGCCAGCTTGTTCACATCCACCACAAAGTATACCTGCCCACCTACGGCCTGTTCGACGAAGGGCGGTTTTTCGCCTGGGGGGATAGTGTGCGGGCATTCGATACCCGGTTCGGGCGGGTGGGGATTCTGATTTGCGAAGATTTCTGGCACGCCTCCCCCCCCTATCTGCTCTGGCTCGACGGGGCCGACCTCCTGCTCTTCACCTCCGCCTCCCCCGGACGGGGGGTGACCAACGCGCCGCAGTTGGAATCCGCGCGGTGGGTAGAACACATCAACCAGGCCTATGCCAGTCTCTTTACCACCTTCGTCGCCCACACCAACCGCGTCGGGTTTGAAGATGGCCTGCACTTTTGGGGGGGCGCCACCGTGTTTGACCCCAATGGCGAACTGGTGGCCCAAGGCCCCTACGCCGAAGAAGCCCTGACCCTCGCAGAAGTTGATCTCAATCAACTTCACCGCACCCGCGCCCGCCTCCCCCTGCTCCGCGACGAACGCACGAGTCTGGTCATGCGCGAGATGGGACGGATTTTGAACGACGGAAAGCCGGGAGGACGGTAAATGAAAAAAATTGACCTTTCCATCAACACCGATCTTGCCCGGAAAATCCTGACCGGGTTTATCAAAAGCGAGGTGACCCGCGTCGGCTTTTCCCGCGCGGTCATTGGCTTGTCTGGGGGCATTGACTCCGCGCTGGCTTGTTATCTGGCCGTCGAAGCATTAGGGGCCGAAAACGTCCTCGCGGTGCGCATGCCCTACAAATCTTCCTCGCCCGATTCGCTCAACCACGCCGGACTGGTGATCGAAGCTTTACAAATCCCTTCATTGACCGTCGAAATCACCGGGATGGTGGACGCACTGTTTGCCCAATTTCCCGACGCAAACGCCCTCCGCCGGGGGAACGCGATGGCGCGCGCCCGCATGGTCGCCCTGTTCGATCAGTCTGCCGCCTTCAACGGGTTGGTGATCGGCACGGGCAACAAGACCGAAATCCTGCTGGGGTACAGCACCTGGTACGGGGATTCGGCGTCCGCGTTGAACCCGATTGGGGACCTATACAAAGCCCAGGTTCGGCAATTGTCCCGTGCCATCGGCGTCCCCGCCCCGATCATCGATAAACCCCCGTCCGCCGACCTCTGGGAAGGGCAAACGGACGAAGACGAACTGGGGTTCACCTACGAAGACGCCGATAAACTGATTTATCTGTTGGTGGATCAGCGCTATCGCCCGGAAGACTGCGTCGAGGCCGGGTTCTCTCAAAAATTTGTGGATACGGTCGTCCGCCGTATTCAACGGAATCACTTCAAACGGGTCATGCCGCCCATCGCCAAATTGGGGAATCGGACGATTGGCTACGACTTTCTATATTTACGTGATTGGGGAACTTAATCCAAATTTCCATCACATTTCACGCATCACGTATCCATGAAACGTGATGCGTGAATTTTTCTCTCGCGGTTCTATGTTCCTTCGCATTCCTCCCTCTCTCTACCACCCTCGTTTTCGTTTGCTTTGGCTGGGGTTAATGATTTCTATCGCTGGCTCGCAAATGCAATTCACCGCCCTGCTCTGGCATATTCGCGAACTGAGCACCGCGGAAACAGCCGCCCTCGCGCTGGGCATCATAGGCCTGGCCCGGTTAATTCCTGTCGTCATCTTCTCCCTGATCGGGGGGGTGGTGGCCGACCGGCGCAACCGCCGCACCGTCATGTTTATCACGCAGTCTTCGATGGCGTTAATGGCGCTCATCCTGGGGTTGCTCACCCTCAGCGGACAAATCGCCCTCTGGCATATTTATCTGTTGACCGCCCTGCAAGCGGTAGCCCAGGCGTTTGACCTGCCTTCCCGACAGGCGATCACGCCGAACCTGGTACCTGCCGAACAACTACCCAACGCCTTTAGCATGACTTCAATTGCGTTTCAAACCGGTTCGATTGTCGGCCCGGCTTTGAGCGGGATTGTGATTGCCAGTTGGGGATTGTCGTACACTTATTTTATTAATGCCGTTTCTTTTCTTGCCGTGATATATGCCCTGATCCGCATGGGGGAAATTCCCCAAACGATTGACCCCGCCAAACAGCAAACCTCCGGCCTGCAATCCATCAAAGAAGGGATCAAGTTCCTGTCCGAACGCCCGATCATCTTTTCGAGCATGTTGCTGGACTTTTTCGCCACGTTTTTCTCCTCAGCCAACACCCTCATGCCGATCTTTGCCAAAGATATTCTCCACGTCAGCGAAATTGGATACGGGTGGTTGTCGGCAGGGCAATCCATCGGGGCGACCGCCGCGGCCCTGGTCATTTCGCAAATGGATCAAATCCGCAAACAGGGGCCGGTGCTATTGGCCTCGGTAGTCGTGTTCGGGGTGGCGACGATCTTGTTTGGCGTGTCCACCGTGTTCATCGTTTCCATGATCGGGCTGATTTTTATGGGGGCGGCAGATTCCGTCAGCGTGGTGATCCGCAACACGATCCGGCAACTTCGCACGCCCGATCATATGCGCGGGCGAATGGTGAGCATGAATCAGCTCTTTTTCATGGGAGGGCCGCAATTGGGTGAAATCGAAGCGGGGATCGTGGCGCAATTGTGGGGTGCGCCCTTTGCGGTGATCTCCGGGGGCGTCGGCTGTATTTTAGCGGTGTGGTGGATTGCTCAGCGTTGGCCGCAGTTGCGCGCCTATCAGGGTGAACCCGCCGCGACCCCTGCGGCGGCAGACTGAGCATGGACCTTTGGACACCCCGCCTCCACTTGCGTGAATTTGTCGAAGAAGATTGGCCCGCAGTGCTGGCCTATCAAAGCGATCCGCGCTATTTACGTTATTACGAATGGGAGTCCCGCGATGAGCAGGGGGTGCGCGAATTTCTGAAGATGTTTCTCGATCATCAAAAGCAGGACATGCGGCACAAATTTCAACTGGCCGTCACCCTGCGCGCGAGCGGACAATTGATCGGGAATTGCGGGATTCGGACGGATGATCCCGACAGTCGGGTGGGGGATATCGGGTACGAGTTTGCGCCCGACCAGTGGGGGCAGGGGTACGCAACCGAGGCCGCCCGCGAAATCGTGCGGTTTGGCTTTGATGAATTGGGTCTGCACCGTATCTGGTCGTGGTGTGTTGCCGACAATGTGGGGTCGTGGCGGGTGATGGAGAAGTTGGGGATGCGCCGCGAGGGGCGCCTGCGCGAGAATGAATTCTACAAAGGCCGCTGGTGAGATACGTTGATGTACGCGATTTTGGAAGACGAGTGGGCGGAAATTCGCAAAGGTTAGGCCGTTTCTGCGATGGGCACGGTAAACCAAAACGTGCTCCCCTCCCCCAACGTGCTTGTGAACCCGATCTCGCCCCCCATCAACTCAACCAGGTTTTTCGTCACATTGAGGCCCAGGCCCCAGCCCGTCTGTTCCCGCACTTTTTCATCTTCCGAGCGGAAGAACTGCGTGAAGATTTTTCGCTGATCTTCAGCCCCGATGCCCAGCCCATTATCTTTCACTTCCACATACACATACCGATCCTGAACCCAAGCCCGCACGGTAATCTGCCCACCATTGGGCGTGTATTTCCACGCGTTACTCACCAAATTGGTCAACACCTGAATCACCCGATTGGGATCGACATAACAATAAGGCAAATCCTGCGGAACATCAATCTCCAACGTTTGTTCGCGCTCCTGAATTTTGGGGTGCAAACTCTTCACCACCTGCTCCACCAACCCAAACATCGGCACCGCGGCGTTTTCCAACCGCAAGCGCCCTGTCTCGATTCGCGAAATATCTGACAAATCCGAGACCAAAATCCTCATCCGCTCGACATTATTCCGAATCACATCCAGAAAATTCTTCTGCGAATCGTTGATTGGCCCCACAATCCCCTGAAGCAATAAATCGGTATAGCCCTTAATCGACGTCATCGGCAGGCGCAACTCGTGCGAAACCACCGAAACAAACTTCGACTTGGCCTGGTTGGCATCCTGCACCGCCTGAAACAACCGGGCATTTTCCAAAGCGGAAGCGGCACGAGAGGCCAGCCGCCCTAAAAACTTAGACGCAGACTCCGAAAATTCATCGGGCCGTTCGACGACCAAAAGCCCCAACGGATTTGCCGTTTGCAAGGGAACCGCCAACCGCGCGGGGAGAGCGTTTGCCGGATCGGGCGCAAACGCGGTCGGGGCACCGTTTGCGAGCGTTTGCCTCACCACTGGCTCCGTCGGGGCGAGGAATAACCCCGGATCAGACGCACTCACGCGGGCGAGGGTGGTGCCATCCCGCTCATACAGGGCGATCCATCCCCCCGTCGCCTGGGTGCCGCGCTTGGCCCAGTCCAGTGTCAGGGCCACAAGATGCTCGAGTTCAAGCTCCCGGTTCAATTCCCGGTCAATTTGCGAAAGGATTTCCAACTCTTCCACGCGGGCGGCCAGGGTTTGGTCGGTTTGGGTGTAGAGCCGCGCATTTTCAATCGTCACGGCGGCCTGCGAGGCAAACGCATTGAGCATGGACAGGTCTGCCTCTGCAAACAAACCCGTTTGCACACGATTATCCACAAACACCGCCCCGATCACATTCCCCCGCGAACGGAGCGGCGCGCACAAAATGGAACGCAACGCGAACGCAATCACCGACTCCTGGCGGGAAAAACGGGGGTCTTCTTGGGCGTTTGTGGTGACAATGCCCTGCCCCGTGCGGATCACGGTGTCGATCACCGTGCGACTCACCTGCATACTCTCTTCGGACAAACTCTCCCCGACAAAATTACGTGCCACGCGGAGGACCAAATCCCCGGTTTCGGGGGTGATCAGCACGAGAAAACCGCGTTCCGCGCGGGTCAGTTCAATGACGGCATCCATGACCTGATTCAGCACTTCATCCAGATTCAGCGAACCGCCGAGCATCGACGAGACGCGGTACAGCGCGACCAACCGGCTTTGTTCTTCCCCTTCGGCCAGGAGCGCGGTCAGCTGGGTCAAACTTTCCGCCGCCTGGGCCGCGCTCCGCGTGACTTCGACCGGCAGATTGGGTTGGCGTTCGAGGCTTTTCAGCAGTTTGTGGAAGGGTTTCAGGTGATTGGATTTGGAAGTCATCATGGGGAAAGTTTTTGGCGTTCAGTTGATTGCGCCGCGCGGTAGGCGCACACGTCTTGGAGGGGGCAGGCCTCGCACCGCGGTTTGCGTGCGGCGCAGATTTCCCGGCCCAAGCGGATGATGTTAAGGTGAGCCGCGTAGTACGTTTCCGGCGGGAGGAGACTGGCGAGATGCGGGTGGGCCTGTTCGACTGTCATGCTTGCTGGGCGTAGCCCCAGCCGCCCGGAGACGCGGTAGATGTGGGTGTCCACCGGAAAGGCGGGTTTGTCTAGCGAAAATTGCAAAACAATGGTCGCTGTTTTGGGACCCACGCCTTTAAACTGCATCAACCACTGGAAGGCTTCTTCGTCGGGTAAGGATTTTAGAAAATCCAGGCTGAGTTCTCCGCGCAGAGCGGTGATTTCGCGGAGGACTTGCTGGATGCGTGCCCCTTTTTGGTTGGCTAACCCTGCCGGGCGAATGGCGTCTTGAACCTCGATTAGTGGGGCGTCGCGTACCGCCTCCCACGTGGGGAAACGGGCAACAAGGGCGTTGAAGGCTTTGTCCCGGTTATTATCGTTGGTGTTTTGCGAGAGAATGGTAGAAACGAGTTCATCCAGAGGCGGGAGGGGATTGCGCCATTCCGGGTAGCCAAAAAAATCGAGTAAACGCTGGTGGACGGTTAGGGCCTGGTTGGAAAGGTTCATGGGGCGAGTAGAGGGGGGTTATGCTTTTTCTAGTGTAAAGCAGGGGCGACCTTCCCCAACGAGGAGTTTGCGGTAGTTGTAAACGGGCAAACCGGGGCCAAACGCTTTTAAAGTTTCCCACTCTCCCGGCGTAAGAACGTTGAGTTGTCGTAGCACTTCCATAACAACGGCTGATCGGACATGTTCGCGGGCCGCGCCATCGGATATTTTGACGGTGATCCCCACGCCGGGCGCGCCGGGGAACAACACCCCCGGCAGGAGGCCAAGAGCCTGATAGCCCTCTGCCCCTCCTTTGGAAACGATGCGTCCCCCGGTGGCTTCCATGAGGCAGGTGTCAAATTCGCCTGGGCCAGCTACCATGTAGGGGTAGGTGGTCATGGCGTGGGTGATGGTCCGGCAGGCCTCGGCGCGGGGGGCGGGGAGGCCCGCGGGGTCACAGAGGCGGGCGAAGGCGAGGGCGGCCCGGTCGAGGGGGACGGCAAAATTGGGGGCAGAACAGCCATCGATGCCCACATCCACCTGTTCGGGGGGGATCAGGCACATTTCGGCAAAGGCGGCCAGGATGCCCTGTTGGAGCGGGTGGGCGGGATTGACATAATCTTCTACTTCCCAGTGATGAAATTGTGCGGAGGCTAACATGCCACTGTGTTTGCCGGAGCAGTTGTGGCGGTTGGGGGTGGGAACCTCGCCCCGCGCGGCCATCGCTTCCAGCGTGGAGGGGTGGGAGGGGGCATGAACGCCGCAAAGCAGGTGGTTTTCTGTTACCCCGGCTTTTTGTTGAATGGATTGGGCGACGGCGACGTGTTCGTCTGTGCCGTCATGCGAGGCGCAGATTAAGGCGATTTCTTTGGGGGTCAGGTCCAAGGCTTGTGGGCCACCTGCTTCGACAAAGGGGAGCGCCTGAAAGGGTTTGGCGCTGGAGCGAAGGTAGGTTTGCGCGTGCGGGTCGCCCTGCCAGGCCAGCAGGGTCCCGTGCCGATCCATGACGGCGACTGCGCCAAAGTGAATGGATTCGACGGTTTGACCGCGGGTGAATTCGTAAAGAGGGGTGTACGGAGCGATGGACATGGTGTCTTAGGGGGTTGCGGAGGGTGGGGCTTCTTCGCCGGGGATATAGTGGCGTTTGAAGTAGTGGTGGAGGCCGTAGCGCAGGCGCTGGGTGTATTGTTCGGTGTGTTCGGCGGGGAATTCCAGGTGGGATAATAGCGTTGGGATGAGTGTTTCTGTGGCGGAGGGGAGGGCGCTTTTCTCGTGTAGTTTTTCGAGTTTCTTTTGAATTTCTTTGAGGTAGGCGCGCTGGTCGCGCACATTTTGGATGTTGATCAGCCCACTGCGGCCACTGATGAGCAGGTGGTTTTTATAGGTCGGGGACAGGAGGAGGTCCAGGGTCTCGATCCATTTGGTGAGGTCGGCGTTTTCCAGGAAGGGGGGCTGATTGACCACCACCGCATCTCCGATAAAAACGACGCTTGCTTCGGGGACGGTCAACCAGATCGCGCCAGGGTTGGGGCCGGGACGGTGTTCGAGCACGACGGTGTATTCGCCCCATTCCAGGCGCATGTGTTGGCTAAAGGTGACAGTGGGTTTGGTCCAGCGTAATCCGCTCAAGCCTTCGCACACTTCCCAATCTGCGCCGGTTTCTAGCGTTTGGCCTTTGAAAATGGCGGGGCGGGTGTCGAGTTCGAAATTGGTTCTTTCGTGGGCGATGACGGGACAATCGAGCACACGGACGCCGAGGGTGCGGTCAATGTGGGCGTCCATGTTGACCAACATCCGGCTGACCCCGCCCTGGTTGCGGAGGGAGGCTTGCCAGGCGCGCCCATGATCGGGCTGGAGGGGGGCGTCAATCATCAGGACGCCATAGGGGAGGGCGAGGGCCCCGAGCGTGACACCGGGGTAATGATTGGAAATAAAAATGTTTCGTTCAATTTGTTGCATGGGGACTCCTGCAAGAATGGGCGGCTTTAAATTTTTCACGCGACCAAAGTCGGCATGACCTCAGATTGTGCTGGTTTTGGAAGACTTTCTGGTTAAGGTAGGGTTTTTACCTTTAACTTGAATGGAAAGGCAGGGTAAATAAAAAGACCGAACCCAGGCCTTGTTCACTTTCGACCCAGATCCGGCCTTGATGCCCCTCTACGGCCAAACGACAAAACGCTAAACCCAAGCCGATGCCGCGCCCACTGGTGTGCAGACGGGTGAATTTGTCGAAAATGGAATCGCGTTTTTCCGGGCTAATGCCAGGTCCATTGTCTTTGACCCAAAAGAGGACGCCTCCCTCAAAGGCATTGGCCCCCACACCAATCCGCCCATTGATGGGGGTGTATTTGATGGCATTTTCGAGCAGGTTGATGATGACCCGCCGAATCATGTCGCCATCTATATTCATGGTGGGGAGTTCGGCGGGGAGTTCGGTGTAGACTTCTTGTTTTTTGCTTTCGGCCACGGGTTTTACGGCGTCTACGGCATCGTTGATGATCTCTGTGAGATGGGTGGTATCCCGGTTGAGAACAGGTTGCCCGGCTTCGAGGCGTTTGAGATCGAGTAGAGAACTGGTCAGGCGTTGAATCCGTTCGGCGGAGCGGACGGCCACATCGATGAGGGTGCCGTACATGCCATTTTCCCCGGACAACAACGAGGACAAAATGTCCATGCTGTACAAGACATTGGCGAGCGGCGAGCGCAGGTCGTGGTAGATCATGGAGATCAGGTCGTCGCGCAGGGTATCGAGGTGTTTGCGTTCGGTGATGTCCCGTAAAATCCACTGCAAAAACCCGTGGTTGTCAAAGAAGATTTGCCGCACGTTGACTTCGATGGGGATTTCCACGTCCGGGGCAGGGCGTAAAGTGGCTTCGTAGTACACCATGATGTCGTCGCGCAAATTTTCGAACTCTGGTCCGCCTACTTTTTTCTGGTCAATTTCGTGGAGCTGTTGAATGTTCATTTTCAGCAGTTCCGCTTTGGGGGTGCGGTTGACAAAGACCGCCGGGCGATTGGCTTCAATAATTTTGCCGGTCCAATCGGTGATGACGATGGGATCAATGCTGTCTTCAAACAATTCCTGAAAGCGCCGGCGGGCGTTTTTCAGGTTGTCCATCAATTCGCGCTGTTCGATCACCGCGCCCGCCAGACTGCCGATGCCCTCAAGTAACAACCGGGTGTCGTGGGGGAATTGGCGGTTGAGCGGATTGAGCGCTTCGAGCACGCCGATGATCTTGCCGCGCGAACGAATGGGGGCGCAAGCAAGGGCACGGGTTTGGAAGCCGGTGGATTTATCGACGCGGGCATAAAAACGAGCATCCTGACTGGTATCCGGGATGATGATGGTCTTCCCCGTGCGTGCGACTTGTCCCGCCACGCCCTCGCCGATTTTCAGCCTCCAGCCGCGGACCTCGTTGGCGACGGGGCCGGTCGCTTCTTTGATTTCCAGCGTTTTACGGTCGGGGGTGAGCAATGCGAGGGAGACGGCTTCCACTTCCAGGGCTTGATGCACTTGTTGGAGGACCCGTTGCAAGATGTCGTCGGTGCCTAGCGCGGCGGTGATGGCCAGCGAACTTTCGGCCAGCGCCGACATGACCCGTGCCCGGTTCAGGCTTTCGGTGTACAGTTGCGCGTTCAAAACGGCAATGCCTGCCTGATCGGCAATGGAACGCACGAGGGCCAGTTGATCGTCGTTGAAGGTGTTTGGGGTGGGGTGAACCAGGGTCAAGACCCCGGCCAGGGTATGGCGTACCATCAGGGGCGCGCTGACCGCGGATTTGGCTCCGGTTTGTTCGGGGGAGTCGTCTGGGCGTTTGGTCCACCGGGGGTCCAGGCTGGTGTCGGGGATTAGGGCCGCCTCGCGGTGGCGGAGAACCCATCCTGCCAGGCCTTTATCGATGGTGTCGCGGATTTGTTCGGTCTGTTGGGTGTGAATTTGCCCCCGGTAGATGATGGTGGACCCCACAGGTTGCCCCTCGCTGTCTAAAACGATAATACTTCCGCTGTTTGCCCCAACAAATTGTGAGGAGAGTTGCAAGACCTGTTTTAACACGGTTTGCAAATCTAAGGCGGAAGCCAGTTCACGGCTTATCGTATAAAGTAACTCCAGTGAGGAGAGGGAGGTTGCTTCCTGGGAGGGAACCACAGTGATCATCGGTTGTATTTTATCATGGTAAACGTATGGGCGAAAACGTGAGAATTTGTTGCGTTCCGTTACCGAAAGGTATTAACCCCTTTTGGGCCAGAGGACGCGCTTACAGACGGACCAACGGGAGATTGAGGAGGAGCACTTCGGCGGTCAGGCGGGTGTTGACGTTACGGTCCAGGCGTTCGAGGGTTTGTTCCAGGCTGGACAGGGCTTGTCGAATGGTTGCGAGGGAAAGTTGTTCGGCCAACCGGGCAATTTGCGGGGTGCGGTCGAGGTTGGTGGTGCGGTCGGTCAGGCCGGTATGGAGATGCAGGACATCGTGCCAGAGGGAAATCCAAATGCGAATGGCCTCGCGCAGGGTGGCTTTGTCCTCGGCGATTTTTTCGGCGTACAAAAAGCGGGTGACGCGGTTGTTTTGTAATAGGCGAAGGTGCTCGTCCAGCCAGGTTTGGCGTTGTTCCATCGCCTCGGGGTGATGATGGAGGAAATGGGCATAGCCGGGCAGGCCGTCGGAGACATGCGCGAGGCGTTGGGCCTCGTCGGGGGGGATTTGCCATTTTTGGATCAAGCCCTGTGTCAGGCTGGGGAGGGATAAGGGCCGCAGACGCACTATTTCGCACCGAGAGACGACGGTGGGGAGCAAGGCGTCGGCGCTTTCGGCGGTCAGGAGCAGAATCACCTGGGCGGGGGGTTCTTCGAGTGTTTTGAGTAGGGCATTGGCCGCGCTGGCGTGGGCTTCTTCAAACCGCAAAAGGACCGCGACCCGGTAACGCGCTTGATAGGGGGCGAGATTTAGACTGCGTTGAAGTTCGCGTATCTGATCAACTTTGAGGGTGCCCCCGACCGTTTCGGCTTGCACGACGGTTAAGTCCGGGTGCTGTTGGCGGGCGATTTGGGCACAGGTGCGACAGGTCTGGCAGGGGACCCCCGGGGCGAGTGGGGTGGGGCAGTTGATGGCTTGCGCCAGGGCGAGGGCCAGGGTGCGGCGTCCCACGCCTGCCGGGCCAGTGATCAGATACGCGTGGCGCAGACGTTCTTGGGCCAGTTGTCCGGCGAGCAAGTGGACAGCCCATTCGTGGCCGAGGAGATTCCAGGGGTTGGTGGTGTTCAAGGGCGGGGGTTCCAAAGAGAGGGGGGTCGGGGAAACGTGTTGCGTGAGGCGTGATCTGGTAAGTTCTACGTTTTACGCTTTACGTTTTACGTTTCTACGTTTGTTGACACCGATTCTACCACCCGTTACAATCCGCACATGGATTTATTGGCTGGTTTGAATGCACAACAACAACAAGCGGTCATGGCTTGCGAAGGCCCGGTTTTGGTTTTGGCGGGGCCTGGTTCGGGAAAAACGCGGGTGTTAACCCACTCGGTCGCGTACCGGATCAGCACGTTGGGGGTCCGGTCTTTTAATCTTTTAGCGGTCACCTTTACCAACAAGGCCGCGCGGGAGATGGAACACCGCGTGGGGGAACTGCTCGGCGGGGAAACCCAGGGGCTGACGTTGGGGACTTTTCACGGGATTTGCGCCCGCCTGCTTCGGCGCGAGGCCGAACGGCTCCCCATTGGTCAGAATTTTGTCATTTTTGACGCCGATGATCAAGAAAAACTCGTCAAACAAACCCTCAAAGACCTGAACATTGACGAAAAAAGATTCAACGCCGGAGGGGTTCACGGTTCGATTTCCCGCGCCAAAAACGAACTCATCCAGGCCAAAGACTACCTCATCCAAACCTATCGGGATGAGGTCGTTAAACAAGTTTACGCCCGCTACCAGGATTTGCTCCTCGCCAGTAACGCCGTCGATTTTGATGATATTTTGCTCTACACCGCCAACCTGCTCGAAGAGTACCCCGAAGTGCGCCAAAAATATGCCCGGCGCTACGAACACATCCTGGTAGACGAATTTCAAGACACCAACACCGCCCAATACTCCCTGCTCAAACACCTTGCCTCGCACCACCAAAACATCTTTGTCGTCGGCGACGAAGACCAGTCCATCTATCGCTGGCGCGGGGCCGACTATCGCAACGTACAACGCTTTGAAGCGGATTTCCCGGGGGCCAAAGTGATCAAACTGGAGCAAAACTACCGCTCCACCCAAACCATCCTCAACGTCGCGATGGCCGTCATTGACCGGAATCAGTTCCGCCACAAAAAAGCCCTCCATACCTCGCGCGGCCCAGGCCAAAAAATCACCTGGCACGAAGCCTACAACGACCACGTCGCCGCCGAATACGTCGTAGACACCCTCGCCCTGATGGTCAGTGACAAACGCGCCAACCCCGGCGACTTTGCCATCATGTACCGCACCAACGCCCAATCCCGCCTCCTCGAAGAAGCGTTCCTCAAAGCCCGCTTACCCTACAAACTGGTCGGTGCCCAACGGTTCTACGGGCGGAAAGAAGTCAAAGACGTGATCGCCTACCTGCGGCTGATCCAAAACCCTGCCGATGAAGCCAGTCTCCTGCGTGTGATCAACACCCCCGGACGGGGCATCGGCGACAAAACGATTACCACCCTCCGCACCCAGGCCGCGCGGGTTGCCCTCTCCCCCGGCGCGTTCCTCCTCGAACTGCGGCGCGGCGCAGACTCCCCCCACTACAGCACCCTGCCCGGCCGCGCGGCCCCCGCCCTGGCCGCGTTCGGCGAAATGCTCTACCGCTGGCTGGTCAAACGCGATGATTCATCCCCCCTCCAATTGATGGATCAAATCCTGCACGACCTCGATTACGAATCCTACCTGGACACCAGCACCGAAGAGGGCCTGGGCCGTTGGGAAAACGTGCAAGAGTTGCGCCGCCTCGCCACCGAATACACCGACCGCAGTCTGACCGACTTTTTGCAAGACATCGCCCTCATCTCCGATCAAGACACCGTCGTCAGCGCCGCCGAAGCCCCCACCCTGCTTACCTTCCATGCCGCCAAAGGGCTGGAATTCCCCGTCGTCTTCATCGTCGGATTAGAAGACGGCACGCTCCCCCACTCCCGGTCCAAAGACGACCCCGAAGCGATGGCCGAAGAACGGCGCCTTTTTTACGTCGGCATCACCCGCGCCAAAAACCAACTGTATCTGGTCAGCGCCCTCAACCGCACCACCTACGGCTACGCCGAACCCACCGACCCCTCCCCCTTCGTAATGGACATCCCCGCCGAATTTCTCCACGGGGGCGGCTCCTCCCGCAAGAAAAAAGTAGATGTGCGCCCATCCGAAGCCACCACTTGGGAGAAATTCCAACAAACGCGTTCCGGGAGTGCGGTCCCCGTTAAGGCCCAGTATGCCGCCGGGATGCGCGTCCGCCACGCGGCGTGGGGGGATGGCATGGTGCTCAACAGCCGCCTGCAAGATGGCGATGAAACTGTGGATATTTTCTTTGAGAATGTAGGTCTCAAACGCGTTGCCGCGTCATTGGCGAAATTGGTCGTCTTGACGAAATAGCGCCTCAGTGATTCAACGAGCCAACGAATCGGTGAGGTGTCAAACCAACCACGCTGGAGGTGCGGGATGGCTATGAACAAGAAAAAAAAGAAGACCCCTGGCAAACCCGGAAAGCGGTATCCCTTTTTGATGTACCGGCGCACAATGGATCGGGTTTGGGGGATTACCTTGTTATTGGGGTTGGCGTTGCTCGCGTTGTGGTGGTATGGCAATGCGTTCACCCGCTTGTACCGGGCCGGGTGGGTGGATTCGATGATCCTGTTGGGGTGGCTTGTCTCGTTTGGGATCAGTGCCATTGCCTTTTTTGGACGGTATCTGAGTTATGTCCAGCCCAACGCCGATCATTTAGTGATTCGCACCCCGTTCATCAAACTCAAAGTCTCTTATAAACGCATTCTTGAAGTCCGTTCGTCGGATTTCCACAAAATCTTTGACCCCGAAACGTTTTCCTGGGCGGAAGACACCTATTTGGACCCCTTCATTGGCGATACCGCGGTCGTGGTTAACCTGCGAGAGTATCCACTCCCCATCAATTTTCTGAAATTTTTCTTCCCAAAATTTTTCTTTTCCCCGCGGGAGAAAGGCTTCATCATCATGGTGCCTGATTGGATGGCCTTTAGTTTGGAGTTAGATAGCCGTTATAGCAGTTACCAGCAAAAGCACAGTCCTCGCCCCCAAGGCATGGGCGGTTTCCCCCGTGGGATGTACAAGGGCTAAAGGCGGGCCGTAGAGAAAAAAAACAGATAGGGTAATTTTTTACCCTATCTGTTTTTTTGTTTAACTTTCCTTACCCCTTCCGTTTCGCGCCCTCTTCTATCGCCTGGTGCATACTCGCGTTTACCAGTGCAATGGCCGCGTAATCGGCCACGGCTTCGAGCAAAAACTGATTGTTTTTCGTAAACGGGTGCGCTTGCTTTCGCATGACGACCAACAAACCAATCGTCTGTTTTTGCGCTTTGATCGGCATCACCATAATCGCCTGCCCGGCGGTATGCACTTTAAAGCGTTTGATCGGCTCCCCACTCATCACCAACGCCTCTCCGGAGAGGGCCACCAAAGAACTAATGCCATCGTCAAAGGGCCGGTTCATGCGTCCGTCCAGGTCATCGGGCATATTGTGTTGGGCACGCAACATAAGGGTGTTGTGCCGTTCATCTCGGATCAGAAGCCAGCCCAAATCCGCATTGGTGACAAGAATTGAGCCTT
>JABWBV010000624.1 GCA_013359445.1 Anaerolineales bacterium
GGATTGATCGCCCAGTGTGGTTTTCCTGGTACAACCTCACCGCGTGGGGCCTGGGGTGGCCGTTGGGGCTTGCGGCATGGGTGGGAATGATTTGGATGGGGGGGCGAGTCCTGCGTACCCGGACCCTGCATCCCTTCCTGATCATCTGGGCCTGGACCACCGGCCATTTCATCTGGCAGTCCCTCGCCTTCAACCCGACCATGCGCTACCAACTCCCCATTTATCCGGGGTTGGCCTTGCTGGCCGCGTGGGCAGTCTTTGAACTTTATCAAGTTGCCAACTCAAGGTTGAAGGGTGAAAGTTCGCCTGCCACTTCAACTTTCAACCTTCAACTGATCCCCTTCGCCCTGGGGAGTGTCATCCTGCTGGCTACCGCTGTCTATGCTTTTGCTTTTTCGGGAATTTATGAACGCGGCATGACCCGGCTGGAGGCCTCACGCTGGATGTACGCGAATGTTCCCGGCGCGATCAATTTACACGTTCAAACGGATGGCGAAACCCGCCAACAACCTGTCACGTTCATCAATGGATACGCCTTTCGCGAGGGGGAACCCTACCTGATCCCCTTCGTCGCCCGCGAGACGGGGCTTCTCAACGAAATTACGCTGGGGAAGGTCATTCAAGAGCGGGCTTCGAGCGAGGGGACGGGGTTGCTCCTGCAACTCCTCAACTCACCCGAGGACACGGTGCCCCTCGCGACCTCCGTGCTGATCGCCGACTTTGCGCCCTCCCCCGACGGGGACAACGGGTTCACGTTTGCCCTGGATCAATCCGTCTTCCTGCAACAACAGGAATACTTTATAAAAATTGAACTCTTTAGTGGGCTACAAACCATCGATATTTGCGGAAATTTCAACTTGCTGATCCAATCGGCCAACGGACAGATAAATCAACCCCTCGCCCCGCCCGTCGCGTGCTCCGTGACCGCGACGGCTCCTCTAATCCTCTCCTTTGTCCCGGAGACTGTCGGCAACCTGACCGGGTTGGATGCCGACAGCATCGTCTCTCCCCAAGCGGCCCCGCAACCGGTCACCCTGCGTTTGACCGTCTCGCAATTTGCCGATATGACCCAACCCCTGGGCGCCGCGACCCGTGCCATTTTGCCCGGTGTTCCCTTCTCCGCGTTTGCCGAAAACCCCGAAGCCTTTGTCTTTGATACGCCGATTTCCGTGACCGAAGGGGAGACGTACTATCTGCAAGTGGCCTCCGAATCAGGGGGGGTGATCCGGTTGGCGGGGAGTGCAATTGCCGTCGAGTCTTCCTGGGATGATCCGCTCCCCTATCGAGTGGACAATTACGACCCGTATGGCGGGATTTACACCAGCGACCTCAATTTTGAAATGTATTGGTTTGATGATGAGGGTAAGCGCCAACGGTTTTATGACATTTTGGACGGAGCCGATGTCATCACGATCAGTTCCAGCCGCCAGTGGGGGAGCGTGGGGCGGTTGAGCGCGGTGTACCCGATCAGCAGTGCCTACTACCGTTACTTGCTCGGCTGTCCCGAAGATCGGGACCTCGAATGGTGCTACAACGTCGCCAAGCCTGGCATGTTTCAGGGGCAACTTGGCTTTGAATTGGTGCAGACCTTTGATGCCAACCCGCGTTTGGGGCCGTTAGAAATCAACGATCAACCTTCGGAAGAGGCGTTTACCGTTTACGATCACCCCAAAACCTTCATATTTTTCAAAACAGCAGACTATACGTCGGCAACTGTACAGGCCTTATTAGGCCCCCGTCCTTTGGGAAGCCCGTTGGAAGCGGTCGAAGACCCCACTGGCGAACCGCAAAACCTCACCCCCGAAGAAAGCAAATCCCTGCTCCTGACCCCAGAACGCCTGAGCGACCAGCAAAATGGCGGCACTTGGGCTGAGTTGTTTGACCCGAACGGGTTGCTAAACACGGTTCAACCGCTCACTGTCCTGGCGTGGTACCTGGCGATCACGCTGTTGGGGTGGATCGTTTACCCGCTCGTGCGTCTGGCCCTGCCGGGGTTGGATGACCGGGGATATCCGCTCGCCCGCACCGCGGGGGTGTTGATCCTCGCATACATGGTGTGGCTGGCCGGATCGTATGAAATCCCGGTCCTGCGCGTCACCATCTGGATGGCGGTGATGATCCTGGCCATTGTCGGTCTCCTGCTGGGTTTCCTCCAAAGCAAAGCCATTCGCCGGGAAATTGCTGAAAAATGGCGCTATTTCCTCACCATCGAAGGGCTGACCCTGGCCTTTTTCCTGTTTCTGCTCATTGTACGGATGGCAAACCCCGACCTGTGGCACCCCTGGAAAGGCGGCGAAAAGCCGATGGACTTTGCGTACTTGAATGCAGTTATTCGCAGTACCACGTATCCACCCTACGATCCGTGGTTTTCGGGCGGGTACATCAACTATTATTATTATGGTTTTGTGATTGTGGGCGTGCTGGTCAAATGGCTCGGCGTAGTGCCTGCAATTGCGTATAACCTCATCCTGCCCACCCTGTTTTCGATGCTGGCGATGGGCGTCTTTTCAATTGGCTGGAATTTGACGAAGGTTAGCAGTCGGTTGGCGGGTGAACAGGTATCCGTTGAAGCGACCGATCCACCGAACAACCGCTCACCCCTCGCCCCCTATCTCCCCTACCTGATCGGTCTCGCCGCGGCGGTCGGGATTACGCTCCTCGGCAATCTGGGCACGCCGCGCATGATTGTGCGCGGGTACGAACGCCTGGGCGCGCCCCCCGAAGCGGTGGCGGAGTTGGACGATACCTTTTTCCTGACCAAGTGGGGGTGGGCGCTCAAAGGGGTGGGCAAAGTGTTGGATGGCGAATCGCTCCCGTACTCGTTGGGCGATTGGTACTGGATTCCGAGCCGCGCCATCCCCGCGCCCGGGGAAGTGGAACCGATCACGGAATTCCCCATCTTCACCTTCCTGTACGCCGATCTGCACGCCCACATGATGGCGTTGCCGGTCACGGTGCTGGCGTTGGCGTGGGTGGTGGCGGTGGTGGTGGCGCGCGGGCGGTGGGATCATCCGTTGGGCGGGGCGTTGAGTTTTCTGCTGGCCGGGATCACGATTGGGGCACTGCGCCCGACCAATACGTGGGATTTTCCGACGTACCTCGCGCTGGGGGTAATTGGGTGGGGGTACGCTTCCTGGCAGGGGCACCGGGAGGAGGGGTTGTGGGGGCTTCTCCCCGCGTGGGTGGGGAAAATGCTCAAAGCGGTCGTTGGGGCGGGGGTTTTGGTGGGGTTGGCGGTGGGTTTGTACCAACCTTTTGTGGATTGGTATGCGCTGGGCTATACCGAGACGAATATTTGGCAGGGAACGCACACTCCAATCAGTGCGTACCTGACGCACTGGGGCTTGTTCCTGTTTTTGATCGTTTCGTGGATGGTGTGGGAAACCCTGGACTGGATGGCCCATACCCCGATTTCGGCCCTGAAAAAGGTGAAAGCCCAACTGGTGTTGGCGTTGTTTGGGCTGGTGGGTTTGTCGATCGGTGTCGTGTATTTGATGGTAGAGATGGACGCGCCGATTTCCTGGTTGGTGTTGAGCCTGGCGGCGTGGGCGGGCATTTTGCTCCTGCGCCCGGGGTTGCCCGATGCGAAACGGCTGGTGCTGTTCCTGATCGGGACCGGGCTGGTGCTGACGCAAACGGTGGAAATTATTGTGTTATTTGGGGATATTGGCCGGATGAATACGGTGTTTAAGTTTTATATCCAGGTATGGGTGTTGTTTGGGGTTAGCGCGGCGGCGAGTCTGGCATGGCTGATTTTAGAGGCCCAGGCATCGTTGCGCGGGTACCTGGAGGGTTTGTATTCGCCCGCAAAATGGGTGTGGCAACTGGCGGTGGCAGGGATGGTGGTGGGGGCGGCGATGTATCCCCTCATGGCCGGGATGGCAAAAATTAAAGATCGGATGACCGAAGACGCTCCTTTCACGTTGAATGGGCAGGAATATTTGAGCATTGC
>JABWBV010000625.1 GCA_013359445.1 Anaerolineales bacterium
AGTACGTCCGGGCGGCGATAGCGGAATTCCCCCCGAATCCAGAGTTGGGACACGGCGAGAAATTCGTTCCGTTCCCGTGCGTTGAAATCTATCACCCGTACCCGCGCGTGCTCGGTTTTCCCGTCAGCGTTGGGGTATTCGACGGGGATGCCCTCCCGGATCAGGCGATCCACCTCCCGGTTGGCGAGGGCGGGGGACATGGCGTACCGCCGTTGGGTGAGTTCGGCCAACGCCCGATCCAGTATGTCTTCGGGAATGCCGGGGTTGAGGCGCACCGCCGCCGCTTTGAGCCGGTCGTGCAGGACAACTTCGCGCTTGTCCGTGCGGTGGGAGCCGTCGTTGAGGTCGTCCGGGACGGTGGTGTAACAGTTCAGAGTCTGGTAGTCGTAGTCTTTTACCAGTTTCTGAATAATGGCTTGCTCAATGTTGTCTTCAGAAATAAAACTTGCCATAAGGTTTGTTGGGAAGGAAGATTTCTCCCTTCGGTCGAAATGACAGAAGGCGGGTCATTCCGATAGGTGGGCTGTCATTCCGAACGTAGAGAGGAATCTGAGGCCGGGAGGGAGGATTTCTCCCTTCGGTCGAAATGACAGAGAGCGGGTCATTCCGATAGGTGGGCTGTCATTCCGAACGTAGAGAGGAATCTGAGGCCGGGCATAAGATTTCTCGCTTCGCTCGAAATGACAGAGTGGGGTCGCCCTCATAGGAGTGTGTCATTCCGAACGCAGTGAGGAATCTTACAGCCAGCCTTCGCTCAAATCCTTCCACTCAGGATTCTTGCTGTTAACCAAATTGTTCTTCTTCTCTCTTCGCCATTTTTTGATTTCTTTCTCACGGGCAATAGCGGCCTTAACATCACTGGTTTCTTCGTAGTAAACCAGTTTATGAACGTTGTACTTTTCGGTAAAGCCTTCGACCAATTTGTTTTTGTGCTGGTAAACGCGCCGTTTCAAGTCATTGGTCATGCCGATGTACATGACTTGATCGTTCCAGTTAGTGAGGAGGTAGACGTAGAAGGTGTGGTTCATGGCTTTTCAACTGTCATTCCGACAAGGCGGCTGTCATTCCGAACGCAGAGAGGAATCTGATGGCCGGGGTACAGGATTTCTCCCTTCGGTCGAAATGACAGAGGGGGTGTCAATCCAACTAGTGGGCGTGTCATTCCGAATGCAGAGAGGAATCTGAGGCCAGGCCAAGATTTCTCCCTGCGGTCGAAATGACAGGAGGGGGAGGCGTGGACACGGTTATACTGCCTCCTGCATTCGGGGCGGGAAGTGGATGTCGAGTTCGTCTACGGGGAGTTTGCCGGAAATCAGGCGGGGGAGGAGGAGGTCACGGGATTTCCGTAGAAGTGCATTCTTTGTTTCAAGTTTTTCTTTTTGTTGAAACAAAGGCATACATATTTCATCGAACATAGAGATTAAATTTTTACACGGCAAATAAAACTGATTCGATAATGCTTGCGTTCGATTTAATCCGGGGACAGCAGCATCATTATTGATGAAATTTAAGGATTGCAACAGATAATAAAGGTATCGAAAATTAATTGATGACTGAACGTAGTACACTGTGTCAATGGGGTAAAAATCACGAGATGAATAGTAGATACTTCCAACATTTCCTTTCCGCCCTACAATTATTCCTGGCCCTCTGACAAGAAATTTTTCATGTGTTCCTACTATTCCTCCCGAACCATAGACAGGAAAGAGGCCAGATATACGTGTATCAGCTTTTAAGGATTTGCCATAGGCAAAATCTGCAATCTTACCAAGTTTGGTAACTTCCCACCCCTCCGGCACGCCCTTCACAAACTTCGTCTGCTCCCACCCTGGAAAACGCATCCGCACAAACCACTCGCGGTAAATTTCTTCGGCGGCTTTTTCGAGCAGGGCGATCCTTTGGGTGTTGTTTTCGATCAGGTCGTCGTAGGCAGAGAGGATAGCGGCGATTTTCTTTTGGGTGGGGAGGGGAGGTAATGGTAATACAGTATTTCGCAATATCTCAGTATTTATATTTTGTATAGCTGCGCCATATGAATGTGAATGGAAACTTTTCGTATATGTATTCAGCCAGTAATACAGGAATTGTTTGTCAATTTTTTGAGCATCCATTGATTTGAAATAAAGCCACCCATCATGAATACACCCTTCAATTCCCAAAAAAATGGCAAATCCTAAGGAAACTCCGCTTGCTGAAACAATCAAACTCCCAGCAGGCAATTTGCGACTAAAAGATGCTCCGAAATCGTTTACGAACTGTCTAGTTTGATAGATATATTTGTGCGAAGAGGTTGCATCAGCAATCTTTACCCAGGGAATTTTGCCATCAACAAAGTACGCTATATCTTCTATTGGGCGCGGAGAAGAACCCCTTGCCACTTCGCAATATTTACCTAATCTAACACTTTCCCATTTACTCATGTTCCCCTACCAGTTGTTTTAAATTTTGCGAAATAACATCTTCTAATTCTTTTGCCTGATCATTCAATTTGGAGAGAAAATCCTGTAAATTCTCCATCTCTTCCATAAATTCCTCTTCCGTTTTCCCATCTTCCTCAATCACCACCCCCACATACCGCCCCGGATTGAGCGAATATTCCTGCTCCCGCACCTCGTCCAGCGTCGCCAGTTTGCACAGCCCGGTCACATCTTCGTATTGCGCGGATGGGAACCGTTCCTGGAGCCAGTGAATGTGTCCGAAGTAGGATTCGGCGTCGCGCACTTCCGCCCGCAAGGTTTCCAGGGCGTCTTTCAACGTTTTTAGATTTTTGCCTATGCCGCGCGTGCCGTTCGCTTCGCGAGCAGTCTTTTCGTACTGGCGCACCAGCCGGTCTAACGCTTTGAGGGCCTCGTGCAGTTCGGCAAAAAACGGGTCAATACGGGCTTGCAGGTCGCGTTGCGCCTGGTTTTGCGTTTCGATGGTGGGACGATCCGCGGGCAAGGCCTGGTAACGGGCATACGCCGCTTCGAGCGTGTGCCAACCCTGCCATTGCCCTTCCAACGCCTGCACCGCCTCCCGCCCTTCGGCATCGTCCAACACCGCCAACAGTTGTGCGGAAATCGCCGTGACCTGAGGCGCGTTTTCGGCCAGTTTTTGCATCCCCTGTGCGAAATACCCATCCACCAGCCGGATCATCGCCGCCCGGTTGCCCTTGTGCAGGCGGCTGATCAGGGCGATGTTCTGAATTTGGGCGTCCGAAAATTCCCGGTGCGCCCGGTCAATCTGCGTGAAGATGTTGCGGGCGTCAATGAACAAAATCCGCTCATCGGGCTTGGCCTTGTCAAAAAACCACAACGTGGCCGGGAGCGTGACCGTGTAAAACATGTTCGACGGCAGGGTCAGCATCCCGTAAATCAGATTGTTCTCGATCAGGGTTTTGCGGATGTCCGCTTCCGAGTGGCGCGCATCCGAGGCGGAGTTTGCCATCACCAGCGCCGCCCGTCCCCGCTCCTTCAACGCCGTGGCGAACAGGTTGATCCACAAATAATTGGCGTTCGGCACCGTCTCGTTCCCCTTCTCATTCTTTTTGTCCCCGCTTTTGTTCCGGGGGATGCCGTATGTTTTGAAACGCGGGTCGTTCTCCACCTTTTTCAGGTTCACATCATCCACGTTAAACGGCGGATTGGCGAGGATGAGCGAGTACTTCTCCTCATCGCCAGCGTGGTCCTGCGCGAGCGAATCCTTGTAGCGGATGTCCGGGTTATCGACGCCGTGCAGCGCCATGTTCATGCTGCCGATGCGCAGCATGGTGTTGTCGAAGTCGTAGCCGTGGAACATGCCGTGATGGAAGTGTTCACGGGCTGGGGCATCGTTGAACAGCGCCGGATGCTTCTCGCGCAGGTATTCCCCCGCAGCCACCAGAAAGCCGCAGGTACCACTCGCCGGGTCGCAGATGACGTCCTTGGGCGCGGGCGCAGTGAGCTCCACCATCAGCTTGATGA
>JABWBV010000059.1 GCA_013359445.1 Anaerolineales bacterium
GTTTTGTTTGCAAGAGAAGACTGTCGAAAAATGTGTGTCGTTTGCAAAACGAGCCATAAATTCATCGAGAAAACCTTTAGGGTCTGAGCAGTTACCTTTGCGTTAAGAAATCCTCGCCAAAATCATCTCGCACAACTCTCGCACCGCGCCATGCCCGCCGTTTTGGGTCAGGATGAGGTCGGCTTGGGCCAGCGCGGCGGGGTGAGAATCGGCTACGGCAACGGCGCACCCTACGAGGGGGAAACAGGGGAGGTCGTTCAGATCGTTGCCCACGTACACCACCTGGGCCGGATCAATGCCTTTTTCCGCGAGCAGATTCGCCAGTCGCGTGCCTTTGTCCCCGATGCCGATACCGTGCACGACGGGGATGTCCAGTTTCCGGGCGCGGGCGGCGACGACGGGGTTGGGTTCGCTGGAGAAGATCATCATCGGCACCCCGGCTTTTTGCAGGCGTTCGACCCCCATCCCATCACTGCGGGAGACGCGGACGGATTCGAGGCCGTTTTGGTCTACCCACGCGGTGTTGTCGGTCATTACGCCATCAAAGTCGAAGACGACGAGCGCGATATTCTCTGGCAATCCTTTCTTCCCTTGTGTACCTGTGTACCTGTCTACCGGCCTCACCACATTCATTTCCGGGTCGCGGAGGCGCCACTCTGCCCGATCCCAGTCGAGGAGGGTGTCCAAATCTACGGTGTATTTGGGGTCAATGTGGAGGGGGTAAATGACGGGGCCGCTCATCGAACCCTGGCGGATGATGCCGGGACGGATGGCGTCGATGTGGCCGGTTTGCCAGTAGGTGGGGGGGAGTTTTTGGCGGGGTTGGTTGTAGGCTTCGGGGATATCGGTGTCGAGGAGGGGGGTCATTGGGCCGTTCACATCGGCGCGCCACATTTTGTAGGGGTTTTGCCCGGAGGGGACGATGCCACGCACGGAGGCGGCGTCGGGGTGGGTTTGGAGGATGCGCACGGCTTTGTCCACCATCCCGGCGGGGCGGAAGGGGCTGGTGGGGCGCAGTTGGATGACGAGGTCGGGGTACCAGCCTTCGTTTTCACCAAACCAGGTGAGGGCGTGTTGGAAGACGGGCAGGTCGAGGGTGGCGTCCTGGGCAAATTCGGTGGGGCGCATGAACGGGGTTTCTGCGCCATATTCGCGGGCGACGGCGGCGATCTCTTCATCGTCGGTGGAGACGACGACGCGCGGGCGGCATTTTGCTTGCAACCCGGCGGCGATAGACCAGGCGATCAGCGGGAAGCCACCGAGCAGTTTGACGTTTTTCCGCGGGATGGATTTGGAGCCGCCGCGGGCGGGGATGAGGGCGAGGAGGGTGGGGGAGGGAGGGGTCATAGGAAAACGTGATGCGTGAAACGTGAGGGGTTAGGGCTGAGGGGTGGGGAGGAGGGCGATACAGGCGGAGAGATCGTATTTTTGGGTATCCATTTTCGGGAGTAAATGGGCTAGTGCGAATGAAGTCTCCACATATGCGTTCGTCAAATCAAACGCAGGAAACTGAAACGGACGGCCCCTTCCGAAATCTTCTTGAATGGAGGCCCGGGCAAATTGTAACCAGCAAACTTCATCAGGAATAGCATTGGGCCAACGAGATAGGTCGGTGATTTCAAGGAAAATATCCACTGCTTCCCGACGTAACCCAGCTTTTTCGTATAAGAAGAGGATTTCAAGCAAATCGAATTCACGAGGCCATACGGCCTTTTTTTCTTTTAGTGAAGCTAATATTGTCTCACCTTTTTTGCGATATTCATCCGCATATTTTGGCGTTACATCTATAAACGCTTCTCCATCCCAGGCATAAATCCAAAACGTTTCAATTGTGCACCACTTGTAACAATACTCAAGGGTAGGATCGTAAATGTAAAAATCGAGAGGGTCAGTGGAATGGACAAAGCCTTTGATGGGTTCAATCACGCCTGGCAGATTCGCGGTTAAGTCCACCACTTTGGAAGTCGTTTGAATTTCGTACAGATGGACAGCTATCACCCCATAATTCAAACAGCCATTCGAACAATATCGGTAAAGCACAGCAAATTCCGGATTTCCATTTTGATTAACGTCACTCCACGCCCCTGACGCACTGATGGCATTGAGATCGTCTTGCGTTGGCCCACCAAAAAATGACCAGGTAAATGGATTTTCCCAATCTACAGCCACACAGCTAATCGGATAGCCGCCAAACATTCCATAGACACTTTTATCTGTGTATTGAACTCCCGGAAAGGAGTAAAGAAACACATTTTTTTCGCCGTCCCACCGATAAAACGCGATCCGGCAACCTTCGGTATCCTGCGCTTCGCGGTAGGGCATGGGCGGCGATTTCGCCCAAAAAGTTGAGTCCAGAAATATGTAAGCTGAATAAATATATCCACCCGGCCCAACGGTAGATGAGCCAGAAAACAACGTATATTCCTGCGCTTGTAAATCGAGCCAGAAATCATCAGAGGCAGAAATTGGAATGATCGTTGCCGTGGGTGTTGGCGAAGGGCCAGGCGTATTTGTGGGAAGAATATACGGAGTTCGGGTAGGTATTGCGGGTGTTTCAGTCGGGGTATTGTGCGGCTTTGGTGTGTACACGTACACCGTAGATGTTGGGCGAGGCGTTACAGTTGGGAGAGGGGTTGTGGTAGCTGTTTGTGTTGGTGTCCCTGGCATAGATGGTGTGGGCGTCCGTTGTGGAGGATTGGCACAAGCGGTCAGCAAGATGGCGGCGAAAATGAGGGTGAAAAGCATTTTCATGGGCAGGCTCCGAAGTTTTTGTTTATTCTCCCATTTCTATCATACGTACAACAGCCCAAAGTTGTGTCACTCAGTCTATCAACTTTTTCGGCGGCAAATGCACCTCAAACGTCGTGCGCGGACAAATCAACACCGAGTGCGGATTTTGCATCTCATCCCGCGAGAGCAAACCCAACCGCTCGTACAAGCTGAAATACAGATGTTTTGCCCGCCCCACCGTGAGCGGGATTTCCTCGTGCCAGACGGAATAGGTGCCAGGGTGGGTATCCAGCCGGTAAAAATAACCGATGATGGGGTGGGTCAAAATCAGGATTTGTTCATCCAGCGTGGAAAAACAAGGATGGTGGGCCATCGGCTCCCCCGTGTCTTCCAGTTCGATTTCGGCAGATGCCCAGAGGGAAGTTTTGGAAAAATGATAGCGGTCGTAGGCGTTGCGTTGGGCGTTATACCGACAATCCACCTTGTAACGGGCATAATGCCAGGGGATGCGCCACAACGTCCGGGCGAGGTATACCACCCACGAGCCGAGCGTGGTGCCGAAAAACCAGACGCAATGTTCGCCCGTTTCCCGATCCACAACATACACGCGGTAATTCGTCTGGGCAAACTGCATTTTGACAAACGGGGCAAGGCGGTAGAAGTGAAAATCCGAGTCGAGGAAGGGGACGGCGCTCATCAACGCCAGGTGCTGGCCGTTGATCGGAAACGTCGGGATGTCGAACCGGGCGGGGATGTGCGAGCGCAAACGTTCCGCGGGCAGGGCATAGGTGATGAGGGCAAAGTGGAGGAGGTCCGAGCGGATGTCAATCAGGCCGGAGCGACGGGAGACAATACGGGAGTGGAGGGTGGAGCGGAACGCGGTCATTTTTCCCCCCACACTTCTATTTCTTCGGTTTCAAGAATGGTAAGTTGAGTGCGAATCAGGTCAGGGGTAATCATGGCCCCAATTGTACACAGAAGCCACAGAGGGAACAGAGGAACACAGAAAGAAGAAACAAAAGGTTTTCTGTGTCCTTCTGTTAAAATCTGCGCCTTTTGGGTACCATCTAATATCAAAATCGCAAGTTTACCAAGCCGTCCAGCCCCCATCCACCACCAGATTTCCGCCGGTCATGTAACTGGACGCGTCGGACGCGAGGAACAATAGGCCACCGTTCATTTCGTGTTTTTCAGCCATGCGGCCCATCACGGTGCGGTAGGCGTAGTTTTTGACAAACAATTCGTCGTGGTTGTTGAACACGCCGCCGGGGGTGAGGGCGTTGCAACGGATGGCGGTTCCGGCGTAGTAGGTGGCGATGTAGCGCGTGAGGCCGAGGACGCCCGCTTTGGTGACGCTGTAGTACACGGGTTTGAACCGGGGCGGTTCGCCCTCGCGTTCGTAGATGCGCTGATCGGGTCCGGCGAGGCCGTAGGTGGAGCAGATGTTGATGATCGAGCCGCGGCCCTGCGCTTTCATTTCGCGGGCGGCGGCCTGGCACATCAGGAACATGCCCGTCAGGTTGACGTTAACGGCCTGGTTCCACTGTTCGAGGGGGTAATTCTCGAAGGCGTTGGTGTGCTGTTCGGCTTTGCCGGGTTCGAATTTCGGGTCGAGGGCGGCAGAATTCACCAGGACGTCGAGACTCCCCCCCGCGCGGGTGGCGGATTCGACCACGTGCTGGGCCGATTCGGGGTCGGTTACGTCCAGGCCCACGCCGAGGGCGCGGTATCCCGCGCGGGTGAGTTCATCGGCATAGGCGACGGCGGCTTCAGCGGATAAATCTGCGACGACAACAAAGGCCCCCGCTTCGGCGAGGGTTTTAGCAAATTGTTTCCCTAATAAGCCTACGCCACCAGTCACGATGGCGGTGCGGTTGGAGAGGTCGAAGAGGTCTTGAATTTTAGTCATGTTAAACCGTAGTGGGTAGAATGCAAAACGCAGAATGGGGGCCCATTCTGCGTTTTACGTTTTATGTTTTATGGTTTTTTACTTGTTGCTCAGGTAACCCTGTTCGATGAGCCAGGACAGGATTTGGCGAGCGTTTTGTTCGGAGGTAAAGTTGACGGTGTCGAGGACGATTTCCGCATTTTCGGGGGCTTCGTAGGGGTCATCAATACCCGTGAAACCTTTGATTTCACCGCGGCGGGCTTTGGCGTACATGCCTTTGATGTCACGGGCTTCGCAGACTTCGAGGGGGGTATCGACGAAAATTTCGATGAAGTTTTCGCCGACCATTTGGCGACACTCGTTGCGGGTCTTGCGGTAGGGGCTGATGGCCGCGGTGACGACCGCGCCACCGGCACGGGCGATTTCGCTGGCGACAAAGCCGATGCGAAGGATGTTCAGATCGCGATCTTCAGCGCTGAAGCCCAGGCCTTTGGAGAGGTGGGTGCGGACGACATCGCCGTCGAGCACGGTGAGGGAGCGACCGTGTTCGAGCAGAAGGGAGGTGAGGACTTCCGCGGTGGTGGATTTGCCGGAGCCGGACAACCCGGTGAACCAGAGGACGAAGCCCTGTTTGTTGCGCGGGGGGTGAACCTGCTGGAGGATTTCGGCGGTTTCTTTGCGGGTGAACCATTCGGGGAGGAGGTTGCCTTTGAAGAGATAATCTTCGCGCACCTGGGTGCCGGAGATGTTGAGGGTGCGGGTGCCTTCGGCAACTTTATCGCCCGCTTCGTAGCGGTTTTCGTCAGGCAGGTAGAGCAGTTCGGTGAAGGGGATCATTTTGACGCCCACTTCGTCGCTGTACTGTTCGAGCATTTCCTGGGCTTCGTAGGGGCCGTAGAAGGGTTTGCCGGTGGAATCTTTGCCGGGGCCAGCGTGATCACGGCCCACGATGAAGTTGTTCGCCCCATAGTTGCGGCGGATGATGGCGTGCCAAACGGCTTCGCGTGGGCCGGCCATGCGCATGGCGAGGGGGAGCAGGCTGAGGGCGGTGCGACTGTGATCGTAGTGGTTTTCGTACAGGGCTTTGTAGACGCGGACCCGGGTGTAGTGATCGACATCGCCGGGTTTGGTCATGCCGACGACGGGGTGAATGAGCAGGGAACCGCCTACCTGTTCGGCGGCGCGTTTGGTCAGTTCTTCGTGGACGCGGTGCATCGGGTTACGGGTTTGGAAGGCGACGACGTTGGCGTGCCCCATTTCGTTCAGCATGGTGCGAACTTCGGTAGGGGTGCGGCGCAGTTCGGTAAAGTCGTAGTAGATGGGCAGGTCAACGACTTTCAGTTCCCCGGAGATGCAGAAATCGCCCCAGCGGATCATTTCGCTGACCATCGGGTGGCGGACATCGGTGGAACCGTAGGCGAGGCGGGCTTCGCGGGTGGCGTCCCAAGCGTAGACTTCTTCGAGCCGCATGACGGCCATCAGGTTATTGCGGGCGTCGCGCAGGGCGATCCATTCGGAGCCGGTGGGGAGGTCGTCTTTTTTGATGGTGAGGGTGATCGGGATGGGGAAGAGGGTGCCGTCGGCGAGGCGCATTTCGGTGAGGACACGCTGATAGTCGGCACGCCCCATGAAGCGGTTGAGGGGGGAAAAGCCACCGGTGGCGAGCAGTTCCAGGTCGCACATGGCGCGCTGGGAAATCTGGATGGACGGGTAGCGGGAGGCCTGCGCGATGAGGGTTTTGCGCGCTTCGCCCGTTACGAGCAGGTCGACCAGTTTGCCACCGTAGGGGCTGATGATGGTTTCAGTTGTTTTGGACATTACGAAATTCTCCTAATAATTTCAACTTTCGCAAAAGACTGGCATCCATCGGTCTATGATAGATGCCAGTCAATTAAATTGTTACGTTTAATTTTGTTTTTTAGCAACTACTCCACCAGGGTTAAGTGTCTCCCGAAAAAAGGTGGGGGGGATGTCCATCTTCTACCACCTTGTTTCGGGAAACCTTCTTCTAAGCCTGAGTAGTTACTTTTTTTTATTTATTTTGAGTTCGTTGGGGTATTTGCACGAACTTTGTGAATTGTAACACTACCTTTTTGATCAAGTCCGTGCGCCAAAAGTACGGGATTAGACGATGACGAGGGGACAGCGGGTATTCATTAAGATGTCTTTTGCTACATCTTCCATGATCCAGGCACTCCACGGGATATTTTGAAGGGCGGCATGTGCGCCGATAACAACCAGGCCATAATCACCCGTTTCAATTTCTTCCAGGGTTTCGTCTAGGACCAGTCCGTGACGAATGAGGGGGGTCGCTTGAACGCCCATTTGGTTGAGCCATTGGATGGTTTCTGCCAAAATCTGGCCTTCGGTGGTTTGATTGGTGATGGCTTCTTCGGCAGTCATATCCAATGGGGCGGTGGTGGCTTTGTCGGCGAGGGCCAATTGGGACATGACGTGTAAGACGACGACTTCTGCGCCAACGGCTTGGGCTAGTTTCCCGGCCATTTCGATGGTGGTCTGCCGTCGGGGGCTGAGGCTAATGCCGACGAGGATACGTTTGACGGGCGGGGGCTGATTCCGCACGATCATCACCGAGCACGGGCGGTCATGCGCCAGCCGTGCCGCGACCGAGCCAAGTAAAAGGCTGGTGATACCGTGGCGCCCGCGGGAGCCGTATACGGCCATATCTACATGTTCGGCTTGCGCTTCCAACTCAATCGCTTGCGTAATCTCTTCTTCGCGCGTCGTCTCTTTTTCAAGGGTATTTTTTAGTAATTTACTCACCGAACCCATTGCGTTTTTTACTTCATCCGAATTTCCATTCGATACGACTCCTAATAAAATCGCTTGATCTTTTCCCGGACGCAAAAAATTACTGGCAAATTCGGCGGCACGCTGAGAACGTTCTGTGCCATCTGTACTGATCAACCAACGCATAAAGTTACAACTCCTAAAACAACATGAGCAATATCGGAATACCAACGATTCCGAACATATAAAGAGCAAGCGCCAAATTATGATTTAACAAATAATTGACAAAACGTAGAATCCCACGTTCGTAAGGGAGATAGATAAGCCCAATTATGATCATCGAGACCACCGCCACGCTCATCATATTGACTAACACCACCGTAAACGCATTGGGGTTTCCCAAAAGCACCGCGGCCATGAGGGTATCCACAAAAGTGGTAATATTGGCTCCCATGATGTAGGGAATAATATTTTCTCGGCGTATATACCCTCGGACCGATAACGGAACCAGGATAGACAACGACAGAGAAACCGACATTGTAACTGTTGTCACTAAGGCCCCAAGCAAAAATGTCACAATGGGACGATACAAAATCCGCGGCATCCCTTGAAAAGCCCCTTCTTCCAGGTGCATCTCAGGTAAAGCGCGGTCTAACAGGGCAAAACTCCCCATCAGCACCCCAAACCCAAGGGCAAAAACCGCCCACCGGGGAAGCCAAGCAAGGATTAACGTCATAATGGGGTCAAAAATCAGATCAAAAAACGAACTTAATTCGGCCCCCTGGGCTAACTGAACCTGATCCATCCACCCCCTATTCAACAACCAGGTCCCCAAAAACAAGACTGGAATGTAAACCGTTTGTGTGACCACCAGAGAAAGCAACCCACTTGACATACTGGCTTTTCGTTCGCGGCCCCGCAAGGTATACATGAACCCAATAAACAATACAATAAAGGAGGCCCCCAACCGCGAGCCACTAATCATTGCAAACGCCTGCGTGGCATTAAGCGTCCCTACATCCAACAAAGTCAACGTAATCGCGGCCACTGGCGACCCAGACATGACCGAGTAAGCAAACAACCAGCCAAAACCCAGCGCATTGGCGGCATTATTGACATCCAAAAAGTTCCGCACAAAAGGGCCAAGTTCCCTGGCGCCTTCTTTGAGTAAAATTAACGCAAAAGTAAAGACGAAAAGGCTAAAAACGAAGAGCGCAATTTTACCTACTGTCTTAAAAGGGATTTTTCGGAGAATAGTAGACATTAGGGCGGGATTATATCAAGCTTTAGAAGGAGATAAAACAATCGTCTTAACAAACGCATAGAGCAATGGTCACCCAAAACCCGTGGCAATCACAGGTATAATACGCGACCATCTCATCTGTGGAGTCACTCTTGTCGAAAAAAAAAGCTAATCTGATTTTTGGACTTATCGTCCTGCTTTTCCTGGTTTACGCCGCCCGTTTCATCGAGCGCACCAGCTTTCTCATCGAGGGGGAACGCTATTTCGTTTTATTTGACGATGCGATGATTTCCATGCGCTACGCCAAAAACCTGGCTGATGGCTACGGCCCGGTCTGGAATCCCGGTGGCGAACGGGTGGAAGGCTTCACCAATCCCCTGTGGACGGGGATCATGGCCCTCGTGCATCTGCTCCCCCTGCCGCTGTCCAAGATGAGTCTGCCCGTGCAAATCCTCGGCGCGCTCATCCTCGCCACCCATCTTTACTTCGTCAAAAAAATCGGCGACGAACTGACGGATAACCCCTTCCTCACCCTCCCCGCGGTTTTCCTCACCGCCTTCTACTACTCCCTCAACAACTGGACCCTGCAAGGCATGGAAGTCGGCCTGATCACCCTGTTCATCAGCATTTCCCTCTGGCTCGTCCTCCGCAACCTCAAACGCACCACCTTCTCCCCCGCCCCCTACCTGATCATGGGCCTCGCCAGTTGGGTACGGCTGGATGCGTCCGTGGCCTTTCTGGCGATCCTCCTCTTCCTCGCCGTTTTCGACCCCCAACACCGACGCCAACACCTGATCTGGGGCATTAGCCTGTTCGTCGGCTTCTTCGCCATGCAAACCCTCGCCCGCCTGGCCTATTACGGCGAACCCCTCCCGAACACCTACTACCTCAAAATGGGCGGCTACTCCCTCTTCGACCGCGTCCAGCGTGGCCTGATCGTTTACGGGCAATTCGTCTGGACGATGAACTGGTTTCTCTTCCTCATCCCCTTCACCGTCCTGCTCACCCGCCTCGACCGGCAAACGGGCCTGCTGTTATTCATCTTCCTCGCCCAATCCGCGTACAGCGTCTACGTCGGCGGCGATGCGTGGGAACACAAAGGCGGCGCAAACCGATTCATCTCCGTCGCCATGCCCGGCTTTTTCCTCGTCTTCGTCCTCGCCCTCGACCTGATCCGGCAAGCGATCCTCAACTTCGCACAAGAAAACCGGGCCTGGGTGCAACGCCTCACCCAATTCGCCCTGCTCGCCATCGTCGTCACCAGCCTGTTTAGTTTCAACATGCTCCTCGAACTGGACTCCTTCCGCAAATGGTCCACCATCAAACGCCCCATCTTCGTCACCGGCAACGAAGAACACACCCACACCGGCCTGGATGTCCGCGCCATCACCACCGCAGACGCCAGCATTGCCGTGGTCAGCGCGGGCGCCATCTCCTACTTCTCCGAACGCATCTCCATTGACCTGCTCGGCAAAGCGGACAAAGTCATCGCCCAGGGCGACCCCCGCCCCATCCGCGGCATCTCCGACGATCAGGATTTCCGCCCCGGCCACAACAAATGGGACTACGCCTACTCCATCGGCCAACTCCAACCCGACCTCGTCGTCCAACTCTGGAGCAACTCCGAAGAGGCCATGCCCTACCTCGAAAACGATTACGTGGTGATCAAAGTAGGGGAATTGAGCATGTACGCGAAGAAGGATTCGCCAAATATTTTGTGGGAGAATATTCCGTGATTCGTGACACGTGATTCGTGAATCTGTTTTCACGTTTCACGAATCACGTGTCACCCTCAGACACATCTCCAACACCCTCACCCCATCCTCCAACGAACAAACCGGCGCCTCCTCCCCCCGCACGACGCCGATGAAATGCCGCATCTGATCCAAAAACATCGTATTCCGCTCAAACCCGACCGGGGCCGGGTACGTTTCCCAGGCGTTTTGACTCGCCCGAAACACCTTCACCGCCCCATCCGCATTGTCCCATCTCACCGTTCCCTCCGTTCCCACAATTTCCAACCAGTGACCCGGCGGCCTCTGCACATAATCCAGATGCACACTCCCCACCGCCCCATTCGCAAACCGTAACCCGATCTCCGCGGTGTCCTCGACGGGCAAGCCCAATCCCCGGTGGCTCGTCAAACTCCAGGCCACCTCCGCCTCCCCCAACAACATCCGCAAATAATCCAACGGGTGGCACAATGTCAGCACCACCCCGCCCCCCAAATCCGGCCGCGCCGCGTACGTTGTCCGGTAATCCTCCCACGGATGCCAATTCGGCAAATACTCCCCCCAATGCGCCCGTACACTGACCGGACTCCCCACTTCCCCCCGCGCCAGCAACTCCTTCACCGTCCGCAGACCGGGGTGAAACCGGAACTGGAACCCGACAAGAACCCGTGCCCCCGTCCGGGCCACCGCGTCCCGCAGTTGATCCACCCCTTCCAGCGAGTGCGAAAGCGGCTTTTCCAAAAACAGATGGCATCCGGCCTCCGCCGCAGGGATCGCCACTTCCAAATGGAGTGCGGTCGGGTTGGCAACAATGACCGCGTCGGGCTTGTGGGCGAGGGCGGCGTGTAAATCGGTTTCCACCGGCACGCCCGCGAGTTCATCGTCGGGGAGGGTGGCTTTATGGGTGCGGTAGAGCAAAATGTCGTTTTCGCCCAACGCACGCAGGTTACGAAAATGGCGGCGTCCAATGGAGCCGAGGCCAGCGATGAGGAATTTCATGGGGAGAGTCCTTTTTGGGGTAGTGTAAATAAGGTAGATAAAGTAGATAGGGTAAATAGAGTAGATAAGGTACAGGTAATTACATTATTTACCTTATCTACCCTATTTACCTTATTTACCCCCCATAGCCCCACCCCCGCAACACCGCCCCCGCCACCTCCTCAAACACCCGCTTATCCCGGTCGCTGAAAAACTCCTGCCAACTGCCGGATTGTCCCTTCGGAATCGCGTCCGCAATCCCGCCCGCCTTCGACTCCTGCCATTTGGCGTCGCGATTCAAGGTTTGGGCGTCGAGGACGGATTGGGAGAGGGCGGAGAGGGTGGTATCCGCGCCGAGGAAGTTCCAGACACGTGTCATTTCTTCGACGGGGTGGGCGAGGAGGTCTTCAAATTTCAGGACGTGGTAGCGGTCTTTGTACAATTCCTGCCCAAGGGCGTGGGTTTCGGTGACGTTTGCCACCCAGCCCTGGGCGGCTTCGCGGATGCCTTTTTCGGTGAAGAGGGATTTATCCGGGGTGCGGAAGCTGTCGGGATTTCGTTCAAAGTCGGCGCGGATTTTCCAGTCGGCTTGGGTGAGGTGTTGGGTGGCGTCAATGAAACTTTGGAAACGGTGGGAGAGGGCGGCGTCGCGGCCATCGCGGACGATGAAGATCAGTCGGGCATCGGGGTAGAGGTTGTGCATGAGCCGGACGGCCTCGCCGTTGAGCAGGCTGTTCGGGCTTTTGTCGCCGACGATGGTTTTTCCGGCGCGGCGGGCATCCCGTTCGAGGATGAAGTCGGCGGCGGCGCGCATCACGACCGGGGACAGGTCACGCCCGCGGTTCCAGCGAAAACTGCCGCGGCTAAGCCAGTTCGCCACGTCCGGGTGGGCAACGAGGGCCTCCAGCGTCGGACGGCGGGAGAAGAAGTGGGCTTGCCGATTGCACAGCACGTCCGGATGCAGGTTGATCAGCCGCATGAGGAGTGTTGTCCCCGACCGCGCGTGGCCGAAGAGGAAGAATTTGGGGAGGGGGAAAAAGGTTTGGGCTTCTGCGACTTCTTCGGGGGTGAGGGGGGGGATGGGGGGGCGCGGGGGGTGTGCGCCGCGTTCGCCGTGGCGGAGGACGTTGAGGGTGAGTTTTAGACGATTTTGGATACGAGGTAACATGGGGGATTTTTAACGCAAGGGCCGCTAAGTTTTTCGCGAAGGTCGCAAAGATTGTTTCTGGTCCAATATCAGTATTTGTTGATTTACAGGGCAATTGAAAATTATTTGCAGGTTATATCGGATAATAGGCAAAAAACACCTATTTTCCGATATAACCTGCAAACGCTATTCTTACTCTCTCCATCTTTTCTTCGCGCCTTTGCGAGTCCTTTGCATCCCTGCGGTGAAAAAAAGTCTTACTTTAACAACGAAACTAAATACTCCCCCGTCCGCCTCGCCGCCTGCCCATCCGTGAACGTCACCTCGTCCGCCAGGAATTTGGCGTGCGCGGGGGCGTAGGCGGCAGGGTTCGTGAGGGCGTGGTTGAGGGCGGCGCGGAGTTCGGCGGGGGTGGTGGCGACTTGCCCGGCGCCGGATTTGCGGAAGCGGTCGTGGGTGGGCCAGTGTCCGATTTCAGTCAGGGGTAGGTAGAACTTGTCCTTTTCTTTCCAACCATATTCGTGATCAATCGTCACCGCGACGACGGGGGTGTGATGGCAGGCGGCCTCGACGACCATCGTGGAGTAGACGGTGGTGAACACGTCGGCGTGGGCCATCATTGAGGATTTTTCGTCCATGTCTTCGCCGGAGTAGTAGCCGAGTTCGCTCCGTTGTTCGCCGCCACCCTTCGACCCGCCACCCTTCGACTGCGCAAAGCCTCCGCTCAGGGTGGCTGCATCATTTTTAGTTGGGAGACTATCCGCTAGTGAAACAGGCTCCACCAAATGAACGTGGGGGAATTCGCGCACGAACTGGCGGACGCGCTCCCGTTCTTCGGCGAAGCGGGGTACGTCGTTGAAGTGGTTGGGGTGCAGGCGGACGAGTAACTGGCTGGGTTCGGCGAGTTCGTTGTTTGTCACGAGGCGGGCGAGGGCCTCGATGTTTTGGATGTTCGGGGAGAAGGTGATGAAACTGGCGGCGTAGGCGATCAGTTTGCGGTGGGGGTCGAGGCCGTGCAGGCGGAAATAATCCTCGCGGGGCATTTGCCAGGTTTTGTTGAAGTAGCCATCATACGAGGGGATGCCGCCGATGTTGACGTGGGCGGGGTTCCAATCCGAGCCAAGGACGAGTTCGTCTTTCTGGATTTGTGACCAGCACGTGGCGAAATCCATCCGCGCGCCGGGGACGTTGTAGCTGGAGGGGTTGTCCCACCCGACGATGACGGCGGTGTTCGGAATTCCGCGGGCGGCGGCCTCCCGGAGCAGGTACCGGTCCAGTCGCCAACCGGGGGTCGCGGCGATGACCATCGCGGGGTTATATCGCTCGAACAAATCGCCGTAGATATTCGCGGTGAAACGGGATTGCAGGTCTACGAGCGTTTTCCGCGCCCACGGGGAACTGCGGACGAGGTGCAGGGCGGTTTCCATGACGGGGAACGCGGCCCGGCGGGAGCCGGTGGCCTCAAATTTGACCTGTTCCCGGTACGCCTCCACCGCGCCAAGGTTGATCTTGTACGATCCGCCCGCGCGGCGCAGGAAATCCAGCCAGTATTGCATAGCCGGTTTTTCGGTCTGATAGTAGGTGCGGCACTGTTTGAACCGCAGACCTTCGACGATCAGCCCGGGGCGACCAAAGCGGGCGTTGATCCCTTCGATGAGGGCGTCGTCGGTGAGGAGGACGACTTCCACGCCCGCGTTGAGGAGGGTGGGGAGGAGGTCGGTTTGGAGGAAGTAGATGACGGCGAGGCCGTGGTCGGCGGAGATGAAGATTCGTTTGGGCATGGGGATGGGGGGCGAGGGTAAATAGGTTAGATAAAGTAAATAAGGTAAATACGGTATATACCCTGTTTACCTTATTTACCCTGTATACGGGTTACTTTTCCCCCAGCAGGCCCTCGCGTTCGAGATAGTCGTAAATGTAAACGGAAAAGGTTTTGAAATCGTCCAGGTGGTTTGTCAGAATGTTCCAGATTAAGTCGGGATCCACACTCAAATACCGGTGGACAATCACATTGCGTAATCCAGCCATCCCTTTAATCCGTTCAGCAAACTCATAAGGGATAATTTTGTTTCGCCCTAATTCAATGATGATGTCTTTGTAGGTTTCCGGCACGGCGAGGTTTTGGCTGGTGAGAATATGCTCGCCAATATCTACCAGATGTTGAACGGTAATCTGAAGGCCATGAAGAACCGCCCAATAACGGAGGGTATCATCTGCCAATTGTCGTAACGAGGTAGGGCGCATTTCTTTGAGTTGGCGAGCATATTTGCCCAGGGATTCAAGTAATCCCAAAATAATTTCAACTTTGATAGTCATTTTTGGGTTGTTCTGCGATTTGTCTCCAGGTTGAAATCCGTTCCCGAAGATATTGGTGGCGCATGGCGCGGAGAGGTTTTGTGTCCAGATATTGGTTGAGCGCGTACACGGTGAATTCCGCGGCGGGGCGAGTTTTGGGGTCTTCGTAGAGGATTTTGCCGTGTTTGATGACTTCGTAAGCCAGCAGGGGCGGGGCCTCGTTGAGGATGACCACATCGGCGTTTTCGGTGCTGAGGGCGTCTAAAATGTCATTGATAAGGTTGACGCGGGCGTCCAGCGTCAAGGTTTTGAATTGTGCGTGGGGGAGGAGAACGGCAATGTCGGTATCACTGGAGGGACGCGCCCAACCTTCCGCCCGCGAGCCGAAGAGGTAGGCTAACGTAACGTGATGTCGAGGAAAGGTTTGCTGGAGAGCGGCGAGTTGGGGATCAGATAACATTTATGAGGATTATATCAGTAGGGAAAAATCGAACACAGACCGATTGAACACATAAACAAAGATTTCCCAACCCGTTTTCAACGGGTTTCTTGTACCAGACGACGAATTCCTATTCGTTGGCGGTGACCGCATAGGGCACGTTTTCTACAGAAAAGATGGGTTACGCGGTCGCGTAGGGGATGGTTTCGACAGCAGGGATGGGTTGCGCGACTCCGCAAGCGAGGTTTTCCACAGAAAAGACGGGTTGCGGAGTCCCACAATCCATGTTTTCCGCGGAAAGGATTGAGTGTGGCGTCCTGCAGTCGGTGTTTTCTACAGAAAGGATGGGTTGTGGATTCCCGCAATCGAGGTTTGCTGGCGGAGGATGGGGTTGTTGGGATGAAAAATCGAAGGCAGATGAAACGGATGGGACGGATGAACGCGGATTTTTAGGGCGTTGGTATTGCCGTTCCAATCGTAATCTGCTCGCCAGAATCTATATTAATCGCAATAATTTCTTCTTCGTAACTGATAAACTCCAGGCTTTTTCCATCGGCAGACCACCCGTGAAACCAATAACTCTCGACCCAATACTCAAAAACCATTTTTGTCTGCATGGTGGCAATATCCACATGGTAGACCTGAATCCATTCATCTTCCCAAGTATGGTAGACAATTTCTCCGCTGTCATCTGACCATGTTATCCACCCAGCTTGCACATAATTTCCAGAATCAACATGGGCAATAACACTTCGCTCAGTGCCAGTTTGCACGTCGCGAATGAAAAGCATTCTTGGAGAATCATCGGCTTGCGTATAAGCGAGATAACGTTCATTTGGAGAAAACTGGAAAGCAGAAAGTTCCTCGCCAACAATAACTTGCTGAATAGCCCCTGTCTCAACATCCATTACTTGCAAATTATAACCATCCCAAAGCGTATGTACGCCATCAAAACCGAACGCATAGTAAAAGTAAAGATGCCTGCTGTCTTGTGACCATTCGTAAATTCGCAAATATCGCCGTGGATCACCTGTAGGTATTTCGCCTTGATAAGGGAGTGTCCAAACAACTTGCCCGTTAGTATCTTGAATTTCAATCGTTTCGATACCTGTTGGATAGATATATCCTGAATACAGTTTAGCAACAAAATTATAGTCAGGAGAAATCACTACCTGATCAGCTAGATCGGGCGTTGGAGAAGGGGTCGCGTTTGGATCAGGTGTAGAAGTTGGAAAGCGTGTATAGGTAGGTAAAGGTGTTTTTGTCGGGGTTTTGGTAGGTGTTGGGGGTGCGGCGGTTTTTGTTTGAGCGGATTGCGTGCCGAATGCCGCCTGGGTAATGGCATACGCGGCATTCTGCGTTTGTCCGGCTTGTAAAGTCGCCTGTTGCAGTTGAGTCAGGCTGAATGTTGGCGTAGAGATTGGCGTGGTAGATGGGCGAGGCGTTATGGTCGGTGTGTGTGCAGAAGTTATCAGTTGCGAACACCCCACCAAAACCAAAGCAAAAACGAAAATCCAACAAATTCTTTTCATGACAACATCCTTTGTGCGTTTTCTTCAATTCTCACCCAAACGAAACGCCAGCAACACCCCATACTTGTGTCACTCGTGTGTCACTGGAAGGTAGACAGGGCACCCCATCCTACCCTGTCCACCTTATCTACCTTATTTACCCTATCTACTTCCCCTCCCCTACTTCTTCCCCTTCCGCATCCTCGCCCACGCGGCCAACCCAAACACCACAACCAATCCAATCAACGCACCGACGATGTACGTGTTTGTCGGCGTTTCGGTCTCCTCGCTGAGGGCGGGGGTGGATTCTGGGGTGGAGGTGGGAACTCTGGTTGGGGCGGGTTCGGCGGTGGGGAGTTCGAGTTGGACGGGGATTTCGTCTAACACGAAGACGGCGGTGGTGCGCCCGGGGACGGTGAAGGTGCCGGTGGCGGCATCATACGACGAGGTTTGGACAACCGGATCGGCGGAGGCGGCGAGGATGGGGTGGAGGCGAAATTGCATTTCGCCCAATTCCAGCCCCGCGTCTTCGGGGATGGCGAAGGAAACTTCACCGGGGGCGGCGTTGAAGAGGACGACGATGCGGTCGTAGTTCGGGTCGAGGTCACCCGCGGGGACGCCTTTATCGTCTTCGTCCGCCAGCGTCATCACGATCAGGCCGGGGATTTGATCGGGGCCGGTGTTCTGGAAGGTCAGACGGGCGTTGATCTCGTCTGCCGTTTGCAGGCGGAAGAGCGGGCTGGATTTGCGGATTTGCAGGGTTTCCTGGAAGTGGGCGACGGCGGCCAGGATGTTTTCCTGGGTCGGTTTCAGGTCAGGGTTACCGAGTAGAGGGGCCTGGAGCGGCCAGTTGTCCTGGTTTTTGTCCGCAATCGGCAGGCCGGAGCCAAAGCCGTTGTCCGTGTACGTGAAGTCCAGCCGGTTGAACCAGTCGCCGGAGTCGTAGCTGTCGGCGTCGCCGCTTTTCGAGCGGAGAAGCTCGGAGCCGCCTTCGAAGAAGGCAATGCCCTGGGAGAGCGCCACGGTGGCGAGGGCGAGTAGCTGGGCGCGGGGTAGGCTCAGGCGCGTGGGCTCGGCGAAGGGAAGTTTCGCCGCGAGGGCGTCGAAGAGGGTGTAGCCATCGTGGGCACTCGCGTAGTTCACGGTTTCCCCGGGGCTTTGAGCCCAGGCCGTGGGTTGCCCGCGGAAGAAATGCTCTCCGCCCTTCACGGCGTTTCCATGGAAGTCGCGCAGAGTGAAGTCGCGGAGGCTTCCGGAGAGTCCGAACCGGATCACGTCGGAATAAAAGGCCAGGCGCTCGGCCTGGGCTGACGCGGATGGCGGCGTGTCCCGGTTGGCCGGCTCGTGGTTGAAGTTCCAGAACAGGCCGGTGGCCCAGCCCTGATCGCTTTTTCCGGATGGGCTCGTGTTTCCGCCGCGAAGAGCGTCACGGAAGCGGTCGTTGAAGGATGCCACCCCAGTGCCGTGGCTTCGTGTTTGGAAGAAGGCTTGCCCAGGAAGAGTTTCTTCCAGTGATCCGAATGGCCAGGCTTCGCCATAGAGAAGGATTCCGGGGAACTCCTTACGGAGACGGTCGCGGATTCGCTCCATCATTTTTTTGGGATGAAGGTTCATGAGGTCGAAGCGGAACCCCGCCACCCGGTAGGCGCGGGCCCAGTGGAGCAGCGAATCAGTGATGAGCTTCTCCATCATGCGGCGCTCGGAGGCCGTGTCGGGGCAGCAGGAGCTTTCGAATCTGGTACCATCAGCACGGAACCGGTGGAAGTACATCGGAACCACGCGGTCGAGAACCGAGAAGGGCTCGGTGCCGGAGGCATAGGTGTGGTTGAACACCACGTCCTGCACGAGCCCCAGCCCCATGCTCCCGAGGCGCATCACCAGGGCACGTAATTCCTTTGTGCGGTTCTCCACGGCGTAGCTGCCCTCGGGGACGAGCCAGTGCACCGGATCGTAGCCCCAGTTATAGGCGTCGCTCTTCCTCACGCGGTCGATCTCCTCCTGGGGAGCGGCGGAGGAACGGCCCGACGCCGGGACGCGCGGCTCTTCCTGGGCTTCTTCCGGTACGGAGCCGAAGTCGTTGAGGGGAAGAAGGTGCAGGTGGGTGATGCCGGCCCCGGCGAGGTTCCTGAGGTGCGCTTCGTGACGGCTTCCCGGTGCGGCCATGCCTTCGAACTTGCCTCGGAGCCGTGTGGTGAGATCCGGATCCGCCACGGTGAGGTCGCGCACGTGGGTTTCGTAGACCGACACGGGTGCGCCATGTGCAGGAGGCACGAAGGAGCTCCAACCCGCGGGCTTCATGTCTGGCGAGTCTAGATCCACGGCGAGCGAGAAACGGGATCCAGGCGTGAGGGCCACGCCCCAGGGGTCGGTGACCCGATGGGTTTCGACCTGTCCGGTCTCCGGCTGAAAGACCGTTACCTCGAAGAGGTAGCGAGTGCCGGGAGTTGCGGATGTGCGCCATACTCCTCCCTCTTTTTGCATGGGAAGGACACGGAAGGGATTTCCGTTTTCGTCGAATAGGATCGCTTTCACGAGTTGCGCGGTAGGCGCCCAGAGGGTGAGCTCGGCTTGTGTTCCGTTCCAAATCACGCCGAGAGGGCCGCCGAAAAAGAATCTTTCATCGAGAAGGCCGTGGAGATCGAGGCGGGCACGAGCGATTTCCTGCCCCTTTGGCCCGAGCGCCACCAGGAGGAGCGGCTCCGTGATCCATTCGCCGTAGGGTACGGGGGGTACGCGAAGTGAGGAGGGGGCGAGGCGGCCGTTGGGGGAGCGGCCTTTGTCGGGGGTGGCGGCGGTGTTGGAGTCATCATTGTTGGAGCGGGACAGAACC
>JABWBV010000626.1 GCA_013359445.1 Anaerolineales bacterium
GTCCTGATCTCCGACACCCTGCCCATCCTGCTCACGGACCTCACCGTAACCAGCACCCTCCCCCTCACCCCGACGGGGCACGCGTGGGCGGTCGGGAGTTTGCCCCCCGGCGCGGGCGGGATCATTACCCTGACCGGGCACGTTTCCCCTGCGCTGACCAGCGAACTCACCTTCACCAACACCGCGACGATCAGCACTCCCATCACCGACACCCAACCTGCCAACAACACCAGTTTTGTCGTGAGCGAAGTCAACCTCCCGCCCGTCGTGGACGCTGGCCCAGATGCCTCTGCCAGGGTCGGCCAACCCTTTGTCCTCTCCGCTTCTTTCACCGATCCGGGATTGGACGACATGCACACCGCTGAAATTGCCTGGGGGGATGGGCTGACGGAGACCATCCCCGGCGTCACGAGCCTGTTCACCGTGACACATGTCTATATGACGACCGGCGTGTTCACGGTAACCTTATGGGTGACGGATAGCGATGGCGGACAAGGTACGGACAGTTTCAGTTTCCTAGTGTTCGAGCCAACTTCTTATGTGCTTTATCTTCCCCTCCTTAAAAATTTTTTCAACGAAAGTTTGTCGGTCGTGGACGTATCTCCCACGAGGAATAACCCCCTGGTTTCTCAACAGACGATGTTGAAAGCAACGTATAATCTGCGGGAGATCATCTCCGATACCGTTCATTCGGAAACGTTTGTGGTGCAATCTTCCCTTACTGGGCGTTTGGCTGGGACCTACTATTATTCATGGGGGGATGACACAGTTTCCTTCGTGCCGGATCGTCCTTTTGAGCCAGGAGAAATCATTCAGGCGACGTTGACTACCGGAATTGGGTCCAAAACATATGGGTGTGATGAAGTTACCCTTCCCTGTATTATTCATCCTGATTTTCCTACTGTCTGGCACTTTCAAGTAGCCTCTGCTGGGGGGAGCGGGTTCATGCAACCGGCTTCCCCCCCGTCGTTTGGGAGCGGAGATAGCTCCGACCTCGGTCTGGGCGATCTGGACCTGGATGGTGATTGGGATGCCGTCGTTACAAAGTGGAACAGCCCGGCGGAAGTTTGGCTCAACGATGGGAATCAGTTTACGCCGCATCCGGTGGGGCCAGAATTTGGAACCGGGCCGAACGTTGCGGTCGTGTTAGGGGATGTAGATCGCGATGGGGATTTGGACGCCGTCCTGGCCGGACCGGGGGCGGAATCCGTCTGGCTGAACGATGGGGTGGGGAACTTCTCCTCTCATCCGGCCTCTCCCACCTTTGGCGCAGGGATAAGTCGAGACGTGGTGTTAGGCGATGTGGATGGGGACGGGTTTTTAGATGCGGTGGTTGCAAATACCAACGGGGAACCTGAAACCGTCTGGTTGAACGATGGAACGGGCGGGTTTGTCCCGCATCCCGAAACCCCTTCATTTGGGCATGGGGCGAGCACTAGCGTGGCTTTAGGGGATGTGGATAGCGATTTTGATCTCGACCTGGTCGTGGCAAACGAAAACGGTGAGCCGGAAACCATGTGGGTGAATGACGGCGAAGGGAATTTCGCCCTGCATCCGACGACGCCGGTTTTTGGGGGTGGGGCGAGCCAGGCACTTGCGTTGGCAGACCTGGACTTAGACGGCGACCTGGATGCGGCTGTTGCGAACACGGGGGACGAAGCGGAAACGGTCTGGCTAAATGATGGCAACGGTATGTTTTCCGCCCACCCAACCCTTCCGACGTTTGGGGCAGGGAACAGTATCGCGCTGGCAATAGGCGATTTGGACGGGGATCATGATCTGGATGTCGTCGTTGCCAACGCGGGGAATGAACCCGAAACGGTCTGGTTGAATGATGGGCAGGGGGGATTCGCCGAGGCCGGGGTTCCACCTGCTTTTGGCGCGGGGAGCAGCACAGCCCTGGCATTGGGCGACCTGGATGGGGATGACGATCTGGATGTGGTTGTCGCCAATGAGAGTGGAGAAACCGTTTGGACGAACGAAGAGATGCACGTCGTCTCTACCTCCCCGGCGGGAAATGGGAGCATCGTGGCCTTGAATGGCTCGCTCACTGCCCACTTTGACCGCCCGATCAATCCAGGTACCGTCCATGCCGGGACGTTTTTGGTGCATGGTTTCCTAACAGGGGTTTACGCTGGGAGTTTTGCATTTCCCGCGAATGATACGGTGGTGTTCACCCCGAATGAACCCTTCAAACCAGGGGAGACGTTATTTGTTTCCCTCACGGCCGGGATACGGAGTGCAGCCCAAAACCTGCCACTCTCCTCTTATGTATGGGAGCTGCGCGGGGAAGTGTTGGGGGGCAGTGGCAGCTTTTCTCCAAATCCACAAGCGGCGACCATTGATTTTGGAAATATGTCTGATTTTGATCTTGGGGATTTTGATCAAGACGGTGATCTCGATGTGGTCACTCAAAAAAACATTAATGCTGTGGAGTACACAACCCTGTGGGTCAATGACGGACTGGGAAATTACAGCGTGAATCCAGCCCAGGATCCACTTGCATGTGAAGCCTCGTGTAGTTTTCCGAATAACAATCTCGGAGATATGGACAATGATGGAGATCTGGACATCTTGCAAACTTCCTATTTTGATAAACGGATATGGATCAATGACGGGAATGGGGTGTTTTCCTTAATAATGCTGGAAAATCTGGATGCCTATTCGCTACTATTTGCCTATTCGCTACAATTTGGTGATCTGGATGGGGATGGGGATTTGGACATTGTCGCGGAAGACTATGGGTCCCTCAAGATTTGGTTCAACGATGGCACTGGGAATTTTCCCTGGCCGCCGGTGGTGATTGCGGTAGAGGCAATTTTACCGCCTCGCGCGTTACACGATTTTGACCAGGATGGCGATCTGGATATTCTGTGGTTGACTCAAGGGCCAGAGATAGCGAATATCCCCGTAATGATGATCTTGAAAAATAATGGGTCAGGAGATTTCCGTGTGGAAGACGTGGGATTTTTCTCTGGTGCGATTGCCTTTTTGTCGAGCGTGGCAGTGGGAGACCTCGATCTCGATGCTGACCTGGACATTCTGCTATCGCAAAATCTTAGCAGTCCACCGGATCAAGTCTGGCTAAACGATGGTACGGGACATTTCACTCTCCATCCGGTGATTCCCGGCTTTCGGGAAGGGGAGGCGCATTGGGTGGATTACTTTCATTTGCTGGACCTGGAGGGGGATGGGGATTTAGATAGCGCCGTGTACATGTGCGCCCAACCCGCTTACTTTACTGCCTTATGGGTCAACGATGGGACGGGGATTTTTACATCCCAGCCCTCTCTTTTGGACTGCTTGAACGATCCTTCCAAGTTCACATTAGCTTACCAATCCGGCGATCTGGACGGGGATGGTGATCTGGACATCCTTTGGCATTACCAAATTTACCAATCCTTCGAATTTATTTATAAAGTGGATATTTACCTAAACGAATAAAAGGCCACGAGATCATCTTACCCCACCGCCATGCCTACGGAAACCTCTATCCCGGAACTGCTCCCCAATCAGGTTCCGAGGAGGAGCCTATCTCAACCCACTTCTTCCGAAGAAAACATTTGGCTTCAAATCCCATTTTCTTGGGATGCCTTGACAGGTGAAATATGCTTCAACGAAAACTCTCCCGCCTTTTTTCCTTCTTTTTCGCGGGCCTCGGCCTGCTTCTCTGGGGAACGCTTCTTTTTGCCCACTCGCAGGGCAACCCCGCCGCCGACCTCACCCTCCAAAAATCCGTCGCCCCCCTCACGGCCCTCGCACCGGGCGACGCACTCCAATACACCCTCACCTTCTCTAATTCCGGCATCCTCACCGCGACCGAGGTCCTGATCTCCGACACCCTGCCCATCCTGCTCACGGACCTCACCGTAACCAGCACCCTCCCCCTCACCCCGACGGGGCACGCGTGGGCGGTCGGGAGT
>JABWBV010000627.1 GCA_013359445.1 Anaerolineales bacterium
CAAGAGGTAACCGTTCGAAAAAGAGGGTGAACGGGAAATTAACTTTCCCCGTGCGCCCTCTTTTTCGGGCTAATCTCTGCCCGGGCTAAAAAATTACAAGCTACGGCGAATAATTCAAGACCACCTGAATCGTCGAATCGGGATGTTGATCTACTAACGCATACGCCGCCCCCGCCTCCTCAAACGGAAAAGTCTGCGTGATCCACTTTTCCGGCCCCACACGGCGGATCATCTCCCAGGCCACTTCAAACCGCCGCGCCTTATCCCACCGCCCGGAGAACTGCGGCGCAAGCGTGCTAACCTGACTGCCCATCAACCGGATGCGCGCGCGGTGAAAATACCCGCCCAAATCCAGCGGGGCGCGCTTTTGGCCGTACCACGATCCGATCACCACCCGCCCGTCGAACCCCGTCACCGCGATGGCGTCGTCGAGAGCGGAGGGGGAACCGGTGAGTTCGTAAGTGAGATCGAAGAGAGGAGAGGGGAAATCATAGGAACTGGTGGGGCTTTTCAGGAAAGCGGGAGAGACAGCCTGGTGTGCCCCCGCGTGGAGGGAGGCTGTCCGGCGGAGCGGGAAATTGTCAAAAGTGGTCAGGTTGGCGAGGGGAAATTGGGCAAGGAGGGCAGTGGTCAACAGCCCGACGATGCCCTGCCCAAACACGGCAACCCGTTCCCCGATCAAGGGTTGGCCGTCCATCACGAAGTTGACGGCGGTCTCCATGTTGGGGAGCATGATCGCCTGTTCGGGGCTGATGTCGTCGGGGAGGGGGATGAGTTGGTCGGGGGTGGCGAGGAAGTGGGTTTGGTGCGGTTGGAAGGAGAAAACGCGGCGGTTTTGCCACCAGGCGTGGTCAGGACTCGCGACTTCGAGGATTTGCCCCACGCTGGCATACCCGTATTTGAGCGGGTAGCGCATCTCTCCGGCAAGCGCGGTGATGGTGGCGTCGGTTTGCACGCTAGGGGGCATGTCCCCTCTGTAAACCAGCATTTCCGTGCCCGGACTGATGCCAGAAACCAGCGTTTGGACGAGTAATTGTCCGGGGGCCAGGTCCGGCAAGAGTTCGGCGCGCAATTCGATTTGTTGGGGAGCCATAAAGTAGAGGGCTTTCATTTGATCCACGCGCAGTTGATCATTCTTTAATTTCTACCAGCACGCCTTCTTCTGCCCATTCGTACAACCGTTGTGCGGCGCTGGTTTCCAAAATAATACAGCCAAACGAAACCGGGCTTCCGAGGTTGCCCCGCCAAAGCACACGCCCTCCTTGCAAGAGGGGCAGACCGTGAAAACCATTTTCAAACCCCGGCCAGGCTTCGTAGATGCCGAGAAAACTGGGCATGTACAAATCCCAGACGGAGGCGTAGGCGTTTTCGACATGACTGCGAATCTGGAAAACGCCGGGTTGGGTGGGAGAGCGGTCGATGCCGGTGCTGATGACTTCGCTCATGATCAGGGTGTCCCCTTCAAACGCCCAAAGATGCTGTTCGAGGAGGCTGACGACGATGCGTTTGCCAAAGACGATGGGCCGGTCGAGGAGGTCCGTTTTGGAGGGGATGAGGAGTTCGGTTCCGGCGATGAGGTTGTCGGGGTCGAGGCCGGGGTTGGCCTGGAGAATGCGCCAGAGGGGGATGCCCTGCCGCCAGGAGATCACAAGGAGGGTATCCCCCGGTTGGACGGTGTAAGTGGTGGGAGCATATAGGATGGGGAAAATGGCGGGGGCGACCCCTTGCAGAGCGGCGGTGAGGGTGTCATCAACCCCTTCCAGGTTGAGCCAGCGATCAGCGCCCAGACTACTGCTAAAGGTGTTGATTTCGTCGCGCAACGGAAACGCGTCGGTGGCAAAGACCACCTGCCCGCCCTGAATTTGTAGGCGGATCGACGAGGCCAGGGTCTCCGGCGGGACCGGCCATTCGGTATAGGTATCGGCGATGGGATCGTAGGCTTTAAAAACGATGGGCTGGGCGATGAAGGCTTCGGCCTGAGCCAGGACGTCGGGGGGGATTTCGGCAATGGCGGGCACCACGACGCTGAGCGGGGCGGGCAAATATCCACTTAAAAGCGTCACGGTCGGGTTCGCCACCAATGTTTGAAAGGCGGCTTCTACGTCGAGGGTGCGCCCGTAGAGGCCTGGTTTTACCACGATCTGGGCGTCGACGAGCGAAAAGCCTGCTTCTTGCGGGACAACGTTCGCTTCCAGGCTCACATCCTGCAACCCCGCGCGGGCGTCCCGCTCGTTCAGCGAAACCACCGGCGCAATCGGGCGAACCTCTGCCAGGCCGAACATCCGCCCCAGGGTGGCAAAGAAGCCCTCGGCATAACTGGCTTCGTAGGCGTTGTGGGCGGTGGCTTCGGCGTCCAGTTCATAGCCCAATTGTGAGGGACTCCGCATGGCATACCAATCCGGGGAAAACAAAACGATGTAATAATCGCGGTCAAGGACTTCTTCGAGCAAGGGCACAGCCGCGTTGACCGTTTTGAAGGTCAAATCTTGTTTGCCCACCTGCACTCCGGGCAAAATAACCCGAAAGCCGCGCAAGCCCGCATAGATTGCGCCAAGCAATACAAATAAACCGCCGCCAATGATCAATAGACTCAGACCAAGCGCGCGGTAGAGACGTTTACGGTTGGAGGGAATGGAAAGCCACCACATAAGTCAGGGAGGAGGGAAAAGTGGGTAACTACTCACGCTTCATAAATCAGTTTGCCTCGCACAACCCATTCTGAGCCGACAGCCGCAATCGTAGGGGCGTGCAGGCGGGGGAAGGAGGCAGGGAGAGGCGTTTCCAGGGCATGGAGGCCGCCCACAAAGATCGGGGCAAGGGTAAGCACGGCTTCGTCCACCAGCTTTGCTTTCAAAAACGCACCAATCACCTGCGCGCCACCTTCGACCATTAAAGTACGGATGCCCAACTCGGACAATATCAGAAGCATGGCAAACAAATCTACACGCCCATCCGGGCCGGGTGCCACGGCAAGCACCTTTGCACCCTGTGATTCTAGCATCTTCCATCTATCCGCGTGCGCGGGCTTCGTTTCAAATTGTTCACCCAAATTTTGGGCAGAATAGTCCCTCGTAGTAACGATCCAGGGCTTTTTGGGGTTCCCCATCAGCCGGGCCGCAAGCGGAAACCGTAACTGGCTATCCAAAATGATCGGTTGCGGATGCTCCCCCACCACCCGTCGCACCGTCAGCCGCGGATCGTCCGCCAACACGGTGCCGATGCCAACCAAAATCGCATCATGCGTCGCGCGCAATTGGTGCGTCACCCGAAGGGCTTCTGGTCCGCTGATCGCCAACGGTTCCCCGCGTCGGGCCGCGAGACTGCCATCCAGGCTTTGGGCATAAGCCAGCGTGATCTGAGGACGGTTATCCTTTCCCGTTTCCATGTTCCCCAAACCCGTTCAAACTCAACAAGTGATTCATCCGCACAACTTTCGTGTGCAGGTAGCGCGCGTTCTCCGGGTTCACATCCGGGGTCAGCGAAATCCGCCCGAGGACGGAAATGCCCAACGCCGCCAATGCCGCGATCTTTTCCGGGTTATTTGTCAACAACTGGATCGACTTCACGCCCAAATCATGCAACATTTCTGCGGCCACGGTGTACTCGCGTTCATCCGCCTGATGGCCCAACAGTAAATTGGCTTCCACCGTATCGTACCCTTCATCTTGCAAGTTGTAGGCGCGCAGTTTGTTCAACAGGCCAATGCCGCGCCCTTCCTGCCGCAAATACAAGACCACTCCACACCCGGCCTCCGCGATCATCGCCATCGAACGCTGTAACTGTTCCCCGCAATCACACCGCATCGAACCCAGCACGTCGCCTGTGAAACACTCCGAATGCACCCGCACCAACACCCCCTCAGCCTCCTGCACCTCCCCCATCACCAGCGCCAGATGCTCCTTGTCGTCGGCATCATTT
>JABWBV010000628.1 GCA_013359445.1 Anaerolineales bacterium
GGAAGAAGTGGCAATTGTTTGCCCATCCGGTGACACGCCCAACAAATAGCCTGAAATTGCTTGCATTTCCTGCCCGGTTTCCACATTCCAGGTGTGAACCATGTAATCTAACCCAAGTTGCTACCAAAGGCGGTTGATGCTACATGCGAGCACGAACAAGGCAACTTTAAGTTCAAAGCCTTGGGCTGTGACGGCATGAATCGATTTGGGCAATAAACGCTCTATCATACTGCCGGTGGTTTCGACGATCTTCCGGATCGAAGCCTGGAGATAGGTCAAATAGGCGGGGATGGGGCGGAGCGAATTTTTCTTGCGCAAGGGGGCGAGGAAGACCCCCGCTTCGGCCATGAGGTCTTCCATCGTATAATCCGTATAGGCTTTATCCCCAATCAGCCAAGTCTGCGCAGGGACATCAAACTGGTACAGGCGCAAAGCGCTGGTATCACTGAAAGCGCCAGGGGCCAGGAAGAATTCGATAGGGTCCCCCTGCTCGGTTACCAGGATGTGAATGCGGACCCCATAGAAATAGCGTTTTTTGCTGGCGATATAGCCCCGCCATTCTTCGCCCTGGTAGATTTTCGCCCGCGGAATGCGATAGTTATCACATACCGCAATCGGATAGCTATCCATAATATAAATGGACCGTTCACTGAGGTGTTTCCAGGTTTCGCCCAAGCGCAGAAACAAGGTCAAAAACAAGGCGGCCACGCGATGCAACCGCCGATTAAAGCGACTTTTACTTAACATGTGCGGAATGTAGCCGTACTCGGCCATAAACCGACTGGCAAGCGCGAAATTGCCCTTGAAATATAACATCGCCACGATGGCGGTCGTCATCACTTCCGCATCGGTCATCTGACATTGCGGATCCTGGGGATGGTGTAAAGCCTTCAACATGTCATCGACTAAACAGAAAACGACTATAATTTGGGTATCCATGAGTGCTCCTGGCATTTGGCGGTGGGATACCCTAAATGTACCGGAAACTCATGGTTTTTTGTTAAAAGTCATCTACCAAGGTAGCAACTTGGGTTAATCTACATCATACGAAACCAGCGTTTTTCCGTCACCCGAAAAAACGAACGTGCCGCCAAAATCAGATTCGTTTCCAGGCAAATTAAGGGCGATCTCCCAGGTTTCTGTACTCCAAAGGTCAATGGAACCTCCCGCCCCCGTCGTCGCTAAATATTTTCCATCGGGGGAAAAGGCAATACTGCCGGAGTAGACGGTTTCAGCGTCCAAGGTTCGAAGGCTTTGCCAGGTGGTTGTATCCCAAATATTCACCAGATAGGCTCCGGTTCGGGTTGCCAAGAGTTTTCCATCTGGCGAAAACGAAACGCCCTCAGCGCCACTGTACCGATCCACAAACCTAAAAATCTCCGCGCCCGTCTCTGTATCCCAAACTTTGACCGATTCCGTGAACCCTGCCGAAGCTAACATTGTGCTATCGGGAGAAAAATCCAACCCATCAATATAATAACTTGAATGAGCATAAAACCCCCGCAACGGCACCACCCTCTCCACATTCTCCACCGAAATCACCTCCAACCCCGCTAGATGGATCGGATTGGGCGTCAGGGTCGGCGTGGGGGTTGGGGTTAGGGTTTGGGTCGGGAACGGCGTCCGCGTGGAGGTGGGACGGAGCGTTGGGGTCTGGGAGCGTGTCGGGGTGGGGGGAACGGTGGGGAGGAGGGTATTTGTCGGGGCAGACGTGGAGGGGACAGGCGCCAGGGTGGGGCTGGGTTGGCAGGCTACGAGAAGGATAAGCAGGAGTGCGAGCGTCAGGGTAAGGGGGGCAAGGGGATTTTTCACGAGGTTTCTCCCTGGGAGGGTGTTTTCGTAAATTGTATCCTTGATTCGGAAATTGGTGGCAACCTTCATCACCCCCAAGAAGTGTTGCGAACAACCGGGAAATTCCAGTCGCCACCCCCGAACAGTGATAAAATAATCTCCCGGACATGGGGCCATCGCGCTCGTCCGGGGACCCACCCCGCGCCGTGAACCTTCGGCCTGTTATGTACACCCCTCCGTGCGTTGCCCTCCAATGGGCCTATTCGCGCGGCCTCAATTTAGAAACAATCTCTCTCAGAGAATTGGAGAAAATCTCATGGCACCCTACCTAAATATGCCCATCCGAAAAATCGCCATCAGCACCGGCGGGGGAGACGCCCCCGGCCTCAACGCCGTTATCCGCGCCGCCACCCTGTCCGCCATCCAACGCGGATGGGAAGTCTACGGCGTGCGCGACGGCTTCCACGGCTTTCTGCTCCCCGAACAATATCCGAATGGCGGCCTGATCCCTCTCACACGGGAACGCGTCAGCGGCATCACCCACCTGGGCGGCACCATCCTCGGCACCAGCAACCGCAACAACCCCCTTCGCTACCCCATCCAACTCCCCGACGGCACCATTGAAGAAGTAGACCGCACCGACGAAATCGTCCGTGCCTTCCGCCTTCATCACATTGACGCCCTCATCACCGTCGGGGGCGATGGCTCCCTGGCGATTGCCGAAGTCCTGGCCAAAAAAGGCCTGCGGCTGATCTCCGTCCCCAAAACCATTGACAACGACCTGGACAAAACCGACGTCACCTTCGGGTTTGACACCGCCGTCGGGTTCGCCACCGAAGCGTTGGACCGCCTCCACTCCACCGCCGCGTCCCACGGGCGCGTGATGGTCGTGGAAGTAATGGGGCGGTACGCAGGCTGGATTGCCCTCCACGCGGGGGTCGCGGGATCCGCGGACGCCATCCTGATTCCCGAACATCCCTACGATATCCACAAAGTGATCGACAAGATCAAAGAACGCGATGCCCGCGGCAACAAATTCACCATCGTCGTCGTGGCCGAGGGCGCGGTCCCGGTTGGGGGCCACACCTCGGTCGTGGAACGGGAAAAGGGCAAAGCGGAACGTCTGGGGGGGGTTGGGGAAAAGGTGGAGGCTGAAATCCACGCCATTTCTGGGAAAGAGACCCGGTTGGTCGTGCTGGGGCACCTGCTCCGTGGGGGTTCGCCGACCTCGTTCGACCGGTTGACTGCCCTACGTTTCGGGGCCGCCGCGGTCCGCGGGTTGGAAGAAGGACAGGGGGGGGTGATGGTCGCGCTTGATCCGCCCCATGTGCGCTATGTGCCCATTGAAGAGGCTATTGGCAAAATGAAAATGGTACCGATGAACTCGGACATTGTCCTAACCGCCCAGGATTTGGGGATTTCGTTTGGGTAGTGTTGAGATAGTCTCCTGAAATTTAAGGCTCTCCCGTTTTTGGCGGGAAAGTGCCAAATTTAAAAAAGCGTGTGGGATGTTCCGCACGCTTTTTGATTTCACGAAAAGATCAACAACCCCGCGGTCACCACTAACAATCCGACTACCACCCGCTCAAAAGCGGTGCGGCTGATCTTCTCTGCCAGGGTTTTGCCCCCCCACACGCCCAACGGGAGCAGGGGCAATAGCCAGGCCAGGGCTTGCATTTGTTGGAAATCAAACAACCCTGCGTAAAAATAATACGGCACCTTAATCCAATTGATGATGGCAAAGAACAACGCAGAAGTGGCGTTAAAGGTCCGGGGGGGAACCTGGCGCAAGAGCAGGTAAATGCTCACCGGGGGGCCGCCGGTATGTGCGAGGGCGGACGAAAAACCGGCCACGGAGCCCGCGAAAATCCCGTGGGCATCGTGCGGCTGGTACACCACATCTCGGAACAGGCGTGCTTCCAGCAGTTTGTATCCCGCAAAAATCAGCACGATGATCCCCAACATCAGACGCAAGGTAGCCGTGGGGGCGTTGGTGATGAAAAACGTCCCAATCGTGACCCCAACGACCGCGCCGGGGATCAACTTTTTCAAGATGGCATCCCAGACTCGCGGAGTCATCATCCGCGCCGGGCAGGGGAATTACGCAGACCGGGTTTTCAAAAC
>JABWBV010000629.1 GCA_013359445.1 Anaerolineales bacterium
AGGAGCAGGAGGGTGCCGGGGGTGGGGGTAAGGTAGTTGATGAGGAGGCCCGCGATTTTGCCGAGGCCGAGGCCGTGTCCGGCGGTGGCGGGGTCGTAGAAATGTTGGTACTGGGTTTCTTCGATAGTGAAGAGGTGGGTGGGGCCGCTTTGGGCAAGGAGAAGTTGGTCCTGGCGAAGGACGAGAACAGTGAGCAGGCCTGCGGTTTGCAATCCTTTGCCTTCGGCGCGCAGGTTGCGGTCGAGGAGGAAGGTGTTGAGGTTTTCGACGAGGGCGCGGAGGGCGGAGGTGGCCGCGCCGGAGGTCTGGTAGTAGGCTTCGGTGAGGCGTTGGATGAGTTGGTCTTGCAGGTCGGCGTTGAGGGTGGCCGTACCGGTAAAGGTGAGGTGGAGGATGAGTTGGTCGAGCTGGCGACTGCGTGCAACGGGGTTGCGTGCGCCTTTGCGCGGGGGGGAGGCGAGGAAAAGGCCGGGGAGGGGGTCGAGGGTATCTTCTCCGGCGCGGCGATGGAGAGGGAGGAGGTGGAGGTCGGTGGGCATCAGAGAAAATTATACAGTTAACCGGGGGTTTCCGCCTCAAAAACAGGGGGCGGGTTTTTGTATGACTTCGTTTGGCCCGTTGGGCTTTCCAGGGATAAAAATCGGTCTTGACTTTTTCTTTTCTTCTAATATGATAGTACCAGAGGTTCATTCCTTGCCTTGCCTATCAAGTAAAGTATGGAATCAGAATGAACGAGACCCATTCAAAAGTGGTTGCCTCGCGATTGTGGATGAGTAAATGAGGTAAATCATGAAATCCAAACAGAAATCTATTCTTTCTCTATGGGCCGTATTTCTATTTGTTGTTGGGATAGTGCTTTTCGCGCTGATCGTACAACAGGTGCAATCGCAAGAGGGAGGGCCTTCTGCCCCTGCAACAGATGTTTCTACGATATTCCCACCTGAGCGAACTGCTACGCCCGACCCCGGCCAACTAGGCTTACCATTCCCAGTTAATGCCTCAACAGGCTTATCAGACAATACTGCTACTCCAGACAGAACCCAATTAGCCGAGTGTTGCTTAACAAGCTATCCCACGGAGATGCCGAGAATTATCTCAGCAATCATTGATTTATCCCCAGAGCTGACAGAATATGATGAATACTGGGTTTTTGTTCAAGCAGAAAATGGAGAATTTGTAGTTTATACCATTGGCCCTGTAATTAGCGGTTGGCGAGATGGCATACCCCAGTCTATTATAGATCTATTACCACTTAGCCCAACCGATGTATTTATTGATGGATCAGCGCCATCTCCGTGGCGAGGAACTTTAGGCGAAATCCTAGGGGAGCTCCCTACTCCCATTCCTACTCTTAATCCATACCCTTAAATTATTAAGTATATATTCATCATTTACAGGAGGTTTATTATGAGAAACACATTGATTGCTAAATCGATCACCATTTTTATTATTGTGTTCTTAGTTTCAACAAGTGCTACAAGTTCTGTTTTCGCGCTTAACAATAATTATGTCTATAATGAATTGCGGATAGATTCACCTGAGATCTATTCAGCACAAGATTATAAAGTTCAAATAGCAGCTGATGCCTTGCCGAATAATACTGGTTCGACGACGTTTACTGCTGGTTGGTTGGGCATTCGACTAGGCACTACAGGTGAATGTAATCAATCTACTTATTACTGCCTTACACAAGTTGGATTACTTACAAGAGAAGACGGAATTCATTGGTTTGCTTATTATGGAGTTGCAGGAGGGATCACTTGTTATCATGGTGGCACTTCTTTTTTTAATGGGAAAGGGTGTCTGGGTCCTTTAGGAGATATTGTTACATTAGGCTCTTTTCATACAGTTGAATTAGCAGGGTATTCAACTCATTGGATTGCACGAGTTTATGATGTTAATGGTATTGCATACGATGTAGCAAGATTTTCAAAAAATAGTACTAGAATTTATCGGGCCACAGTGGATTTTGAAGAGGCTTGGGTTACTGGTCCTGACCCTCAACTTCTTGGAAGTTTTTTCTTTTACCATCCACAATATCTATCTGGAAACAATTTTTTAGAATGGCCACAAACTAATCTCCCTCCATCTATGGACCAATCAAATCGCGGTATGGCTTGGGATCAAAATGGTCATAACACAATTTGCCCTTCGCCTTATGCGTTCTTGATGAATTATTACGGAGATTCACGTATGTGGTGGGCTGGGAGTGGTGGTCAGGTCTGTGATTGGTGGTTCTTTCCACCAGTTGCTGGGATAGGAACTACGGATAATCCAGCGACCAATCTCATTTTTTATGATAAGACTTTTGATGGTAGCCTCATTCCAGGCAATTGGACCCACCACAGTGGCACAGGAAAATCGTATAATCAGACACGAAGTTGGTCTAATACACCAGGGGATACGGTCACTTTTTCTTTTACAGGGAGTCGCATTACTCGGGTATACACAATGGCCTATAATAGAGGGCAAGAAGATGTCTACATAGATGGGTATTGGCAAGGACAACAAAGCGACTATGCATCTACTATCCGGTGGCAGGTAGGGAAAACTTGGTCATTTGATTATGGTACACACACAATTGAGGTGCGTAACTATGGGAATGGGTTTATTGATTTAGACGCGTTTATTGTAGATATACCGTATGTCGGGTCGGGTTCATATGATGATCCACATTCAAATTTCAAGTATATTGGTAACTGGACACATCACTGCTGTACCGGAAATTCATACAATCTGACACGCAGTTGGTCAAGAGATCCCGAAGACGCGGTTACTTTTACTTTTTATGGAAACTCAATTACCTATGTCTTTACCAAAGCCCCAAATCGAGGGAAAGCGGTCATAACTATTGATGGTATTCATAAAGAGTTTCTTGATTTATATGCAGATCCAATTCAATGGCAAGTGCCAAAAACTTATTCAAATTTAGGAGCAGGGTATCACACTATTCATATCTCTGTATGCAATTGTAAAAATGGGGCTGCCACAGATTATTTCGTAGATGTTGATCGATTTATTGTGCCTTGAACATCTCTAAAAATGAAACAACCGCCCAGATTGATGTTATTAACATCTTTTTTGGGCGGTTGCTTTTTGGGACAGAAAAATCCCCTGTTGCGTTTTTCTGTCGAGGCGAATGGTTACGGGAAGGGTGTATTCACCAACAAGATTCCAAAAAAGGATGGAAGGCGTTATGGAACATCCGACCAGGGCAATAAGCGGGCAAAGTCTTCGAGGGTGTAGGTTCCATATACCCCGATGCGGCTGAGGTAGTGCAGATTCCAAATCGTGTGTTCCCAAGATTTGCCCAGGCCGAGGCCGGCGTCGTAGTGGTTGACGACGTAGTTGGAGGTTAGCTCGTCCATGGCTCCAAATGGATAGGCAAAGGTACGCACAGAGGTATGGAGGGCGGTTTCCAATTCGGTGCGGGATTGGGCGATTTCCTGGTTTATCAGGTCGTGCGAAAGGGTCAGGTCAGGGTGGGATTGCGAATGACTGCCCACCTCCCATCCGGCGGCGATCAGGGTTTTCAAATCAGCCACATTCATCAGGTTAGGATCGGAGTAGATGCCCCGCGAGAGGAGGTAGACGACGCCGGTCATGTTGAGGTCTTGCATCACCGGGAAGGCTTCGGTGAAGACGGTACGTTGTCCATCATCAAAGGTGATGACGACGGGGCGTTCGGGCAGGTTGGCGCCGTGGACGAGGGCTTCAACGAGCAGGGAGATCGAGATGGGGGTGTAGCCCCATTCGACGAGCTTTTCCATCTGCGCCCGGAAGGCTTCGGGAGAGACGCGAATTTTTTCCGGGGTCGTGGAGGTTTCGATGCGATGATAGAGGAGGATCGGCGCGGTGACTTTGCCAGGGGGATTCCACGCCCATGCGGCGGTGGGGCTGGCGGTCGG
>JABWBV010000630.1 GCA_013359445.1 Anaerolineales bacterium
AGCGGTATCCCCGTTCTCAAAATCTCCTGCACAAACGGATTCTGCGGGGGATTTTGAGCGTTTCCAAATTGAGCTGACATTTCGCTTTTGGCCCGTCGGGAGTTGAACCCCCCGTGAAACGACGCCGAATAAATCCGGCTTTTCGTTTTATGGGCGTTGTTTTGTCGCCTGGTGTAAGTGTTCAGCCCAAGCGCCCAGCCTATACTGAAAACGGGAACAAATTGCGGTTTTTTAAAAGTTGGTAGCACGCGGGGGATTGCCAAATCCGGCGGGGGATTTGGCAATCCCCCGCGTGCTACCACAAAAACAAAGGCGCAATTTGTCGCCGTGTTGAGTATAAATATGCGGCATTGTGGTCGGGGGGGGCAGAAGCATTGGGCAAAGCAGTGGTTTTTTTTTGGGGCGGGGCTGTTGGGATCAAAAAAGCCCTCGGGGGAGGGCTTGGGGAGTGGTGGGAGGGGAGTTATTCCTGGGTGGTGGGGAGGGCGTGGGTTTGGTGGTACCAGGTTTCGAGGTCTTGGAGGGCGGTTTTGTACAGGTGGTGGGCGGTTCGGGCACTGGCGGTGGCGGTTTGGTGATCGATTTTCGCTTTCAGGTAGCCTTCGAGGAGGGCGCGGGCTTTGTTGAGGCGGGCAGGGGGCCATCCGGCGAGGGCGAACTGGGCCTGGGCGGACGCGTCCAGGTGGGGGACGCCTGCCAGGGTGGCGTGCCATTGTGTGAGCATTTCGGTAACCCCGTGGGGTCCCGGGGCGGGGTGGGGGGTGGGGGCTTGCGGGGGGAGGCCCAACAAGGTCAGGAGGGGGAGATTTCCGGCAAAGAGGGTATGGGCGGTTTCGATCAGGCAGGTGAGTTCTTTTTGGGCGGCTGTCCAGGTGATTTTTTCGACTTGGGCGGTTTTGCGTTTGTGGGTTGCGCGGGTGGTTTTGTGGGCTTCGGCGGTTTTGAGGGCGGCGAGTTTGGCCGCGCCGCAGGCCCGGTCGGCGTGGGCGTAGCGGGGGTCGGTGATGAGGGTTTGGGTTTGGGTTTTGAGGTCAGGGCGAAAGGGGGGGGGCTGACGCAGAGGGGGGGTGTAAACGGACAAGGGGTCCTCCAAAGGGTTGGGTTTCCCTCCTGGCGGCGATGGGCCTCGCTCGGGAAGGGGCTTCCTTATGCGTATGAAGCATGAATCATAAGGGTTGGGCGTACATGCACGCTTTGGCGGCTCCTGCTCCCGGCGTCCAATTGACGGGTGTTCCGGTTTTTTGGACGGGGCGGTATTTTGCTTAAGTTTGGGGGTTGTTGGAAGGGGGTCAGAAGTACTTTTTTTGGGGGGAGGGGGAAAGGTTGTGCGGGGGAGGGGATTCCGCCAAAGACGACAAGGGGGAAGGCGTCATGGCTTCCGCGCCCAAAACCACCCCCATCCCTGTTCCCCGCGCGCATTCCGCGCGAGTTTCTCCTCCCACGACCGTCTGATCGCCATCATCGAGGCCTCCTCCGGCACCCTCGCCAACTCCTGCCGCAGAATTTCCCCAAACGCCTTCGATTTGTCCTCCGCCACCACGTCCGTAAACCCGGCCTGCGCCAACAGGTTTCCGTACCCGCGCGGGGTGTGCAAGTCATAGCCCCGTTCCGCCACATACGCCCGAAACGCCTCACTCATCTCCCCGTCTCCCCGGCAATAATCGGTAAAAAACAACTGCCCCTGCGCCTTTAGGGCGCGGTATAGGATGTGGAATAACCGGGGCTTATCATGAATATGCAAGAACGCATCCCGGCTATACACAAGGTCAAACGCCTCATGGAAGTCCGACTCCAGAATATCTCCGTATGCAAACGTTACCCGTGTCCCTAGCGCAAGCTCCTGTAAACGCGCCTCTGCCAGGGTCACCATATTGCGGGAAAAATCCACCCCATGCACCTGCACCCCGAACGTCTGCGCCATATAAAACGCCGCGCCGCCCATCCCGCTCCCGACGTCCAACACCCTCATCCCGGGGCGCAGTCCCAAGCGCGAGACCATCTCCCGCGTGCTCTCCAACCCGCCGGGGCTGATGAAGTTGTGTCCGTAGATGCGTTCGTATTTGAGGATGGAGGTGAGGGTGTATTGGGTGGAGTCGAGAGGGTTGGTCATAGGAGGTGATGGTAATCGTTGGAGCGTTCCAAAAACCAGCGTTTGCCGCCGTCGGGTTTGTACCAGTGGGTGATCGAGGTACGGCGAATTTCTGGGGAAGCGCCAGCCTCGAGATTGGCTTCCCCAAAGCCGAAGAAATAACGAAATGAAACCTGGATGAACCCGCCGTGCGTGAGGACGACAATCGTTTTCCCAGCGTTTGCCTGAAGGATACGGTTGAGGGTGAGTTGGACGCGGAGGGTGAACTCGGCGCGGTTTTCACAGCCCTCTACCCATCGGTAATAGGCGCGCTGGTTTTCCGGCGTCTCGTTCCACTGGCGCATGAATTCAGCCGGGTCGAGACTGCCATCATCACTGCGCCATTCTTCGACATCTGGATCGAACGTTAGGGGCAGGGCAAACGTTGGGGCGATGATCTCGGCGGTTTGGCGCGCACGCAGTTCCGGGCTGGAGATGAACACATCCGGCTTGATTTCGCCGGATTGGGCGAGCCGATCTCGTAGGCGTTCGGCTTGCTGGATGCCCTCGGGGGTCAGGCCTAAATCCTGGTATTTGCCATCTTGGAGGCCGTCGTTGTTTTCTCCGTGGCGAATCAAATAAAGGTGGGTCATGGTTTTTTCCTATTGTCCTTAAATTGCCGTCCACGTTCTGCGGTGGTTCGATCTTTGACAAATTCCATCCTTGGCACGCCCACAACGGGTCATGGTTTTTTCGACTTACGGGTTGCTCTGCCCTTCAGCCAGCAGGCGGAGGATTTCGAGTTCGCGGGGTTTGAAGGGGGTGACCATGGGGGGAATGATGCCGTGAATGGAATCGATGTTCATCGCTCCTGAAGATAGCGAGTGGGGGCGGGGGCAGGCAAGGGGCAAAAAAAGAGGCGGCTCTCGGGTTCCCGGTGGAGGGCCGCCTGTCTTGGTGGAAGAATCGAACGTCCTTCAATGCAGTAAGCGCCAAAAGGGGGCGCGGGACTTCATTTATTCGATAAAAATTTCGTACCAGGGGGCGAGGGGTTGGCCTTCCGCCTGCAAATGAACGGTGAGGACGCCGTTTTCGACAGTCAGGCCCAGACGATGGCTCTCTACCAGGATGGCACGCTGGCAGCCACCCGCTCGATCACCTTTAACACCATCTACCCCTCGACTGCGCCCTTCTTCCTGGGGACGAACCTGAACAACGGCAGCGCCATGCAGTTCTTTGACGGCCTGCTGGACGAGTGGCGGGTCTATGCCCGCCCCCTCAGCCAGAGCGAAATCCAGGCGTTAATGTCCACCACGCCGCCGGCTGTTGCCTTCAACGCCGCACCCCTCAGCGGTACGGCTCCCCTGACCGTTGTCTTTACCAATACCACCAGCGGCACAGCGACCTATCTCTGGAACTTTGGCGATGGCCTGACCTCGACCCTGGTCCACCCGACCCACACCTACAGCCAGGCCAGGGTCTACACGGTCAGCCTGACCGCCAGCGGAGCGGGGGGCAGCGCCACCCTGACCCGAATCAACTACCTGACCGCAACCAGTTCTTTCAGCCAAAACTGGCGGCTGGTCACAACGACCGTTTCACCGCCGATCACCGGCGAGCATGCCTCGGCCTACGACAGCACCCGCAGCCGCCTGGTCCTCTATGGCGGTAATGGGGCCGGCTGGCCCTATGCCAACGCCACCTGGGAGTTTACCGGCACAAATTGGCTGGCGATCACCCCCACGGCTACCCCGACCGCCCGTTACGGCGCGGCCATGGCGTATGACAGCATCCGCGGGGTGATGATCCTCTTCGGCGGCGCGGCGGCGGATGAC